>JBDHBK010000281.1:0-3772 GCA_039592635.1 Gemmatimonadota bacterium | reverse complement strand
CGCGCCGCAGGCCTGCTTCCGACGCTGGGCTGCCGGCCTGGATCGAACTGATCTCGGGAGGAGAGCTGAACTCCCACGCGGATAGCCCCGTGTCTTCCTCGACGCTCCACTGGCATTGCGTGCACTGGATCCCGAAGCCGAACCAGCCGGATGGCAGCAGGGTGTACGTGGGTCGTGGAACAGGCCCTGCCGCGACGGCCACTCCGGTAGCCGGAGCCGCGTCCGCGCGCGGGGCCACGGCGGCTCGGGGAACACCCACACCGACGCTCACGCCGGCAGCCGGAGCGGCGTCCGGCGTGCTCGGCACGGCCGGCGCCTCCGCGTGCGTCCCGCCGCGCCTGCACTCGGGCTCCGGGATTACCGCGACGGTCTTCTCACGGTTCCCTGTTCGCACGACCACCGACACCTCCTGGCCCGGTACCATGCTCGCGAACCGGCGCCCACCCTCTCCCGTCGTGATCATGTGCCCGTCCACCGCCACGATCGCATCGCCCGGGCGGATCTTCCCGTATACCGGCGAGCCGGGCGTAACGGCCTGTACGATCGGTTCCGAACTGAAGTCCCAGGTTCTCTCGCTGCCGTCCGTGGTCATCGTGCAGTTGGTGCACTCGAAGCTGGAGATGCCCATGGCCCCGCGTGGCGGGAGGCCGTCAGGGCACACTTGAGCACTCACTCCGACCTGTCCGTGGAGCTGGCTCGCAAAGGCCAGCAGCAGTCCGCCGGCCACAAGGATCGCGTTCTTCATCCCGTTCACTTCGTCCCCCCTCTCTAGAACTCGACCAGGAGCTGCCCGGCAACCCCGTAGTCCGCTGATTCCTGCGCCTTGGCCTCGAAGCCCTGGAGTATGCGTGCCGTGACGGGATCGTCAGGCGCCAGCCTCACGATCTCGTTGGCCGCCGCCCACAGCGCGGTCAGCGCCACTTCGAGTGCCTGGCTGGTGTCCGCTGCCGCTCCTCCGTCCGTCGCGGACAGGGCAGCGAGGGCCGCGACATAGTCGGACCCCGCGCGCTGCACCTGGGCAGCCAGCAGTACGTCTCCATCCTCGAAGACGGTCTGGAACGCGTCCACGGTCTGCCTGGCCCCGAGCATCTGCCCCACCGACAACCCGCCTGCAAACAGGGCGATGCCCGCCGCGATCGCGGCTACGGAGCGCCACCACGGCCTGTGTCTCTCGTCCATCCTGGCGACCGGTTGTGCTCGGCTGGCATTGCCTGTCTCGGGCACGAGTAGACCCTCCTCGCGCAGCGCCCTGACCGTGCGCTCCTCCAGCATGCGACCCGGCTCCCGCTCGCGGGGCAGCGCGTCCAGGGCCTGTTTCTCTTCGGCCGTAAGCTCGTGGTCCGTCATTGTGCGTCTCCCGTCTGAGGGTGGCCGGACCCAAGCAGACGCCTCATCTGGCGTCGGGCCGACCACAATTGGCTCTTCGACGTGCCTTCCGACACGCCCAGGCGCTCGGCGATCTCCGAGTGCTTGAAGCCTTCGATGTCATGGAGAATGAGCACGGTGCGATACCCGGCCGGAAGCATTCCGATGGCCTTTTCCAGGTCGATCCGGGATTCACCCGCGGGCGCCTCGACACGGCGAAGGGTGCCTTCGTCCAGGTCCGTCCACCGGCCGCTGGTGCGCAGTCGGTTGCGACACAGGTTCAGCCCGATGCCGGTGAGCCAGGTGTCCAATCGCGACTCCCAGCGGAATCCCGCGAGGTTACGGGTGGCCTTTATCCACGTGTCCTGCACCACGTCTTCCGCCTCCAGTTCGTCCCCACCCAACACACGCAGGACGAACTGATACAGTCGCGGGGTATGCCGGTGGTACAGCTCGCGGAAGGCGGACTCGTCGCCCACTCCCACGATACGTTCCGCCAGGACCTGGTCGGTTGTCGGTACCACCGCTTGCGCTCTCATCTCGACTTTGAGTGTCAGGAAGAACGGGAAAGGTTGTTCGCACGCTTCGCGTGCTCAATGTCACTCCCTGCGGTCGTGACAGGTCCTCGCTTCGACGGGTTCGCACGCTTCGCGACAGGAGCGTTCTATTTTGGTTATATTGGGGCACGCGACACGGGCACGCACGCCGTCCTTTTGCAGAAAGCCACCATGACTAGGCCGATCACAAAGGGACGGTGCTTCCGTGCACCTGTAGCGCTCGCCGCTCTCCTCGCTGTGTCCAACCCGGCGCCGGTGCTCGGCCAGGGCTTGGCCCCCACCGAAATACTGGCCGACGAGCCAGCTTCAATCACCACATGGAATTTCGCATCTGGCGAGGCGGCCACCTACAGCGTGGCCATCGGACGCTTCCGAATCGGCGAGGCGCGGCTGGCGATCCAGGGCCTGGAGACGAACGGGGACACGGAAGTCGTCCACACCACGTTGAACGTGGACGGCGGGCCGCCCTTCTTCCGGGTGGAGATGTACCTCTCGAGCTGGGCGGAAACGGGGTCCATGCGATCGGTTCGCTTCGAGCGGAACATGAGGGAGGGACCCAAGCGATACCGGGACCGCTACGTGCTGGACCACGAGAGCAGCACCTACACCGCGGAGCGCTGGTCCGAGGACCTGGAAGCCTTCGAGCCCTCGACCTTCGAGCCGAGCGGGGCCATGCCGGCCGACGCGATCGACGAGATCGCCGTCCTGTTCTTCGTGAGGACCCTGCCCCTCGAAACCGGCGACGAGTATGTCCTGGAACGCTACTTCAAGCCGCAGTCGAACCCGGTCGTCGTGCGGGTTCTGAAGCGCGAGGAGATCCGGGTACCGGCCGGACGGTTCCAGACGATCGTTGTGGAACCGATCATCCCGGAACTCGGAGCGTTCCAGGCGAAGAAGAAGCCGCGGGTGTGGATCACGGACGACGAGCGCCGGATCATCGTCAAGCTGCAGACGTCGGCTCCCGTCGGGCCCGTGGCGCTGAACCTCACGGACTACGAGGAAGGAAGCCTGTCACCGGAGTGACTACAGGCCCCGGCCGTGCAGCTTCCACCACTGCTCCGCCATGTCCTTCGTCCAGGCGTCGACCGAGCAGGCCGCGAGTCGGGCGTCCAGCTCTTCGGCGGTTTGCGGCCGGTCCGCGGGATCCTTGGCCAGGCAGGCCAGGATCACGGCGTCCAGGTCTTCCGCGATTTCCATCTCGGTGCGGCGCGACGGCGGGATGGGCTGCTCCTGCACGTGCTTCAGCAGGGTCGAAACCGGCGTTTCAGCCGCGAACACGGGCTGCCCGGTCAGCATCCAGTACCCGACGCAGCCCAGGGCGTAGATATCGGCCCGTCCGTCCACGCTTCCGTCCCCCAGGGCCATCTCGGGCGCCATGAACGCCGGCGTGCCGGCCACGGACCCCTCCTGGGTGAGAGCGGTGGCGGCGCCCGCTTCCTCGCCGGTCGACTTCACGAGCCCGAAATCCAGCACCTTCACGAAGTCCAGGTCCGGACCGAGCCGGCAGGTGAAGATGTTGGCCGGCTTCACGTCCCTGTGCATCAGCCCCTGCCCGTGGGCTTCACCGAGTGAATGGCAGACGCCGCGCAGCAGGTGAACGACCCTGCCGGCCGGCAGGGGCCCGAACCGTTCGACCAGCGTGGCCAGGTCCAGTCCGTCCAGCATCTCCATGACGTAGTAGAACGCACCGTCGTCCGTGACGCCGAAGTCATACAGCTTCACGGTGTGCGTGGAGCGAAGAGCCGCCGTCGCGCGGGCCTCCCGCTTGAACCGCTCCTCCACGACGCGGGTGCCGGCCTCCTGGGAACCGAGGGCCTCGGGCCGGATCAGCTTGATCGCCGCCGGGCGGG
>JBDHBK010000280.1:0-3782 GCA_039592635.1 Gemmatimonadota bacterium | reverse complement strand
AGCCATGGCAGTTCTCCGGGCAGGTCAGGACGAAGTGAGCACTTCCGATTCGAGCTCCAGCCGGCCCGCGAAACCACCGTCGAGTTCGTGCCAGTAGCGGACTTCCTCTTCCCCATACCGCCAGCACAAGTAGACAGGGCGTCCCTCGCGCATCGAGTAGAAGTCGATCAGTCCCTGCGGGCCTTTGAACACGCAGCCGATCTGGCCCAGTTCCTTGAGGTATACCTCGAGACGGGCTGAGATCGCCGCGACGTCGGCCCGGAGACTCTCCAGTTCCTCCGCCGCGGAGGGGTTCCGGCGGGCCCGCATGCGGACTTCTTTGAGCGTCGGCAGGAGCTCCTGCAGCCGATCGTTCTCTTCGACGATGTCCGCCATGATGCGGCTCACCAGCGGGAGCGTGCGGTTGGCTTCCTCCACGGTAAAGAACCGTATGTCGCTCTTCCGCGTCATGCCTGTGATTCTCCCACTGTACCATTGGTTTCCGATTCGGCCGGACCCTTATCCCGGGCCCGGCTCGCCGACTCGCGTTCCAGCATCCGCTCCAGGTAGCGGGCGGCTCGTCCCGCCACCCGGACCCCGCCGTCCGAGTGTGGCTCCACGTCCGGAAAGTCCACGCGAAGCCCACCCACAAGAGAGGCCCCCGCGTTGTAGAGCGCCACCGCGACCGCAGCCGTGAGACCCCCGGCGAAACCATACAGCACGGGGAACACGGCGATCGACCAGAAGCCAAGCCGCGTCAGGATGTTGGGCTCGCTGCCGGCTGGCGCCTCCACGCTCGCCGCCACGGCCAGCACCAGCCCCACCAGGAAGCCGATCAGGCCGTACAGGACCATGGCCAGCTTGAACGCCGACCGGATGCTGATTCTGCGAATCTCTACCTGCATGGCTGACAGCATATCACGGTGAAGGAGCGATCGCACCACCGTCATCGAGTGGCGCCGCCGGCTCCCGCCGGAGTATTGTGGAAGCGCGGTGTCCGGCCCTCAGACAGGAGAAAGATCAGGCATAGATGAGCGAAGAAACCCTGCCACCCGTCGAGCTTACCGAGGAGGAAGTCAGCGACGCCGGTGCGTTGCTCGATCCGGAGGCCAGCGATGTCCTGGAAGCCGAGGATCGGAAGAAGCCCATCCCGGGCGGGGAGCCTGACTGCCCGCGGTGCGCGACGAAGATGACGCGGAAAGTGGAACGGTACCCGGCTCCGCGCGGTGGATCATCGCCGTTCCGCGTGCGGCTCGTCTGTCCGAACGCCGAGTGCGGGGCATGGACCGTATACGACTGGTAGCCTGTCGAATCGAGGGTCCCGCGTGAATCGACTCTACATGTCCACCGCACCACTTGCCTGGTCGGCCGCCCTGCTTCTCGCCGGAGCCGGCAATCAGCGCTCGCTGGAATGGGGCGAGAGCACGCTGCGGCAATTGAGGCACAGGCCGGCCGCCCTGCTCCAGGAATACTGGCCCTGGGTGGCCGGTGGGGTCGTCGTCATTCTTCTGCTTCGCTGGTATCTCCGGAAGTAGCTCCACCGCCGGGTTGTGACGTTTTCATCGTTCCCGTCGTCCTACTCAGTGAGGACGAAGGGAGCGTCAGTCGGCCCGGCTTACACGCTCGGGCCGATCCCCACAACCCGCGACAAGCCTAACCTCGTCCGCGGGGCTGGCGCTCCCGCCTCTTCCTCATTGATCTCCGAACTGGGTACTTCGGAGGCCTTCGATTCCGGGCCAACTCTCGACGCGAAGAGGTCCTCCAACGGCCAGCGAAGCGCTCGTCCGCTGGTCTACGCGAGCCAGGATCTCGTCTTCAGGACCCTCCAGGAACTCGACGAAGCACCCTTCTTCGCCGTCAGCCTCGAAAGCCCAGAAGTGCGCCCCGATGTTGCCGGCCTGGACGCCGGCTGCAGCGACCGCGTTCCGGTAATCGGCGCGCTTCGCCGCATCGACCCGCCGAAATCGCATCCACAGCCGCCGGGGCTCGCTCACGGGGCGCCGTCGACTTCGGGCCACACGAAGTCACGAGCCCGGTAGCGCTGACCGGTCACGCCTGTCGATTCGTCTGAGGCCAGGTAGACGAAGATGTCCGAGATCTGGTATGGGGTCGGAACGCCGGCGGGGTCCTCGTCGGGATAGGCCGCCGCCCGCATGACGGTGCGCATGGCTCCCGGGTCCACCGCGTTCGACCGAACGCCGGCCTCGGCCAGTTCTCCGGCCAGCATTTCGGACAGAGCCTCGAGTCCGTTCTTCGACGCGCAGTAGGCCCCCCAGAGCGGACGGCCGTGATCCCCCACGCCCGAGGAGATGTGAATCATCGATCCGCGGGTCGCTGAGAGCGGCTGTATGCACGCCTTCGCAACCAGGAAGGCGCCGTTCAGGTTCACGTCGATCACTGCTCGCCACTGGTCCACCGGATATTCGCTGATGGGGGCACGCACTCCCAGAATGGACGCGTTGTTCACCAGAACGTCCACGCGTCCGAACTCGGCCATCGTGGATGCGAGCCACGCCTCGACGTGCGACTCGTTCGTCACGTCGCACCCGGTCACGAGGCACCTGCCTCCCGCGGCTCTAAGCTCTGCCGCAAGCTCCGCCGCACCCTCGGGTCGCCGCGCGCACAGCGACACGTCCGCGCCTTCCTCCACGAACCGCCTCGCCAGATCGGCGCCCAGCCCCTTGGAGCCGCCCGAGATCATTGCCACCTTGCCCTGCAGCTTCATATCGCCTGTCTTCCCCGTTTGCGTTTGTTCCACACACGCCATTCGTTGACGCGTCCCGTGCCCGCGGCTAGCCTTTGCGGGTCATGAGCGAGCCCACCGACTGGAATCAGCCGCCGCATATCAAGGTCCCGCCGCCCGGTCCCCGGTCGCGCCGCCTCGCGGAGCGCCTGGCCGGGGTCGAGTCCCGCAACGTCACCTACCTTGCCGACGACTTTCCCATTTTCTGGGAGAAGTCTCGGGGGAGCAACGTGTGGGACGCGGACGGAAACCGCTATGTCGACCTGTCGGGTGGTTTCGGCGTGGCGGTCGCCGGACACCGGAACCGGCGCGTGATGCAGGCCCTTCGCCGCCAGATCGGTCGCCTGCCGCACGGGATGGGCGACGTCCATCCGCCGGCTCTCAAAGTGAAGCTGCTGGAGGCGTTGGCAGCCGTGTCTCCGCTGGAGGATCCGCGGATCGTATTGACGTGCTCAGGCGCTGAGGCGGTCGAGGTGGCACTCAAGACGGCATGTCTGGCCACGGGGAAGCCGGGCGTGGTGGCATTCGGCGGCGCGTATCACGGACTCACGTATGGCGCGCTGTCGGTCACCGACCGGGATCTGTTCCGGGCTCCGTTCGCCGACCAGCTCAATCCACACGTGCTCCGAGCCCCGTACCCGGATCCCTACCGACCGTCGCCAGAACTCGATGCAGATGATCCCGGCGGCTCGTCACTGGCCTGCGTGCGGGCCCTGCTCGAGTCGGACCACGGAGCCAGCGTCGGCGCCGTGATCATTGAACCCATCCAGGGACGGGGTGGTGACATCGTCCCCCCTAAAGGGTTCCTGCGGGGTCTGGCCGACCTGTGCCGCGAGCGCGGGCTGTTGCTGATCGTGGACGAGATCTACACCGGCCTCGGACGGGCAGGAAGCTGGTTCGCCTGCGAGGACGAGGGTGTGGTCCCCGACCTGCTCTGCGTCGGAAAGGCTCTCTCGGGCACGCTGCCGATCGCTGCCTGCATCGGCTCGAGGGACGTCATGGAATCGTGGCCTCCGTCGAGCGGGGAGGCGATTCACACCTCCACGTTCCTGGGGAATCC
>JBDHBK010000279.1:0-3786 GCA_039592635.1 Gemmatimonadota bacterium | reverse complement strand
GATCGCCGCCGATTCCGGAATCCCATCGATCAGCGCGCCTATGGCGATGGCAGAACCGCTTCCTTCTCGTTCCGCCTCCGAAGGTTGCTGACGACCGGAGCGTTTGCGATGTTTGGCTCCCCTTCTTCCGATCAACCAGTTTGCGATGCTGTAGGTAATCGCTCCAACCAAGAACCCGACGATCGTCGGAACCACACCCGCCTGCTCGAAGGCCTCGAGCACCAGCTCGAAGCTCAGGGCCGATATCAACACTCCCGCACCGAACGCCATGACGGCAGCAACGGCTCGGTTGGATAGACGAACGGTGTAGCCCACGGCTGCGCCAAGCACGAGCGTCCCGCCAGCAATCAGGCCCCATAATCCCGCCTGTAGCCATACCGGCACGAGCCCATCTCCTGGATCAAACGGTCGACGTCTTATCAGTTCACGCCGAACTCGAAGCCGAACAGAACTGCGATCGGTCTCGTTTCAGGGGCCAGGTCACCGGCTCCTGCTTTGAGTCCGTTCCGAGACGCTCAGACTCCTACGGCATCGTCCATGGCGTTGGCCACGCCGCCCACGGCCCCACCAATGGCCATCAGCTGGAAGCCACTCATCAGCATACGGATGCCGACGAGCACGCCCACGGCCCACTCGCCGGACACCGGGAACTGACGCCAGATCATGATCCCGAGGAGCACCGAGACGATGCCGGCGAACAGCAGCCAGCCCCAGCCCTGAACCGGCTTGACCTGGAAGGCGTAGATGACCTCGACGATGCCCGCGACCACGAAGTACGCCGCGAGGAACAGCGTCAGGGTCGCCAGAGCCACGTCCGGATTGGCCAGCATGTAGATCCCGGCGAGCGCCGCCAGCAAGCCCAACAGGAAAATCATCATCCCATCGCCGAACGAGCCCGCCCGGAACGCGAGGATGAGCATGGAGAAACCGGAGAACGCCAACAGCACGCCGATCACCGTGACGACCGCCAACCCGGCGCCGAGCGGCGCGAACATGGCGACGATCCCCGCAATGATCAGCAGCACGCCCACCCACCTGGCGGTCTTCGCGTTGCTCTTGATGCCATCGATGATACTCATGGGTACTCCTCCGTTGAGAGTGGCACATCGGGCACTTCTGGCAGGTCGGGTGCTTCCCGCGTTTCGCTACGCCAGATCCATCGGACTCCGGTCGGGAAACATGCCCGTCACCCGAGCGGTATGCCCAACCCGAGCATGAACGCCCAGCCGCGGCTCTTCACGTTCACCTCGTCGGAATTCTCCGAATCGTTCAGGTTCGTGAGTCCGAGGTTGTACCGGGCATCCAGCTGGATGGTCAGCCGGCTGTAGAGAATCTCGAACCCGCCGCCGAACACGAGCCCGAAGTCGGTCGTCGCGGGTTGCACATCTCCCTCGAGGATCGGGTCGTCGCAGTCGAAGCTGACGGAGACGCCGCCCTCCTCGCCGGTCACCTGACACCTCGACTGGAACGCCACGGACGGCCCCGCGTACAGGATCGGGTACATCGGGCTCTCCCTCGAGGCCAGGCGCGCCATCAGGAGCAACGGGATCTCGAAGTAGTTGAGGTTCAGCTTGATCGCGGGATCCGAATCCTGCGACTTCGCGCCCTCCTGCGAATAGAAGAATTCCGGCTGGAGCGCGAAGATCTTGCCGATCGTGAACTGTGCGAACGCACCCACCCGGAAGTCCGTCTGGCTGTCGAAACCGAGGTCCGGGTCGTCCGGGGCATCCACGCTCAGGTTCGAGATGTTGAGTCCACCTTTCACGCCCAGCGTGATCTCCTGGCCCCAGGCGCCGGCAGGAGCCAGCGCGATCGAACAAGCGATCGCCAGCAGGGCAGTTCCATATCGCATGCTGTGCCTCCTTCCGCTTACAGGCTGACTTTGATCCAGCGGGCGAGTTTCCATTTCATGCCCGTAATGTAGGGCAAATACTCGTTCAGTTGATCCACCGAGTCGAGGTAGGTGGCCGCCCCCGCGATTCCGACCGAATCGAAGAAGCCGTTCATCGTGGCTCGGCCGGACAGCGCAACCGCGGCCTCACCGTCCATCATCATCGACCGGTAGTCCTGGTTCGACGAGCCGACGATGAAGTAGCCGGCCGCCCTCGCTGTCAGCTCGGGACCGTATTCCTCTCGCATCTCCCGCATCAACTCCAGGAACGGTGCGGTGAGAGCCAGGTTCAGCTCGCGCACGTCCCGGTACTCCGCCCGCGCGACGTAGTCGAGCGCCCGTTTAGCCATGAACTCACGGGCGAACGCGGCAAATGCCGACGACTGGAGGAAGACGTCGAGCACCTCACCGGTCATGAAGAAATTGGTCTTGAGATGCAGCTTGGGTCGGACCACTCCCTGAAGTTCGTCGGACACGTATTCGACCTCGCGGCCCCCCGTCACCTCCGCGAAGATCTCGTCCACACCCTCCCAGACCGACAGAAGCTCTGGACCCACGGGCAGGACCTCGCGAAGCCACGGAGTCGAGCGGAGTCCGTCGGCGACTGCCTGGGTTCGGCCGGGAAAATCGCCCACGCCCACATCGATGTCGTACAGGCCGGCTCGGTACACGCCTCCCACGGCATCGAATTCGGCCCCCAGTTCGTGGTTCGCGATGATCATGCGCTCGAACAACTCGTTGGCCCGCGACAGGGTCATGAACGACTGGCCAGGCGCGTTGCCTTGCGAGGGATGGATGATGAGGACGCGCACGCCGCGCAGGCTGCTTCCCATCAGCATAGAGGCCCACAGAGGATTGTGGAACAGCGAGTCCGGATCGATGATCACCGTGCCCGGCGGCATCAGGGTGTACAGGATCGCCTTCAGCACGTTGATCGGCTTCGGCAGGTAACCCGTTTCGTTGTGCAACTGGATCGCCGTCGCGCCGCCTTCGAGAAGGATGCGGACCTCCTCGACCTTGTCCTCGTAATCCGCCGCGAACGGCTTCGCCCTCAACGGCTCGGGCATGTCCCTGTCGCTGAACCCCTGGCTTTCAAGCAGGGCGCGCGCCTGGTTCTTCACCTCCAGGGCCGCGGGGCCGCTCAGCACCAGGGCCCGATCTTCCCAGTTGGGCCCGACGTAGTGCTCGCCCACACCCATGCCGCTGAAGGTGGCGGAGCCCCGATATGGATCCTCTTCCGTGACGTCGTAGAATGAGATCTTCCGGTGGTCCCGGATCGCGTTGTCCGGCCACCCGGCGAGCGGGAAGTACGAGTTCGCCCAATAAGAGAGGTCCGCCGGGTTGGTGACATTCACCTGGACCTTGATGCGGTTGGCCAGCCAGTCCTCCCCGAACCGCATCGCATCTTCCTGCAACCGGCTGGAGCTTGCCACCGCCTCACGCAGGTCCGCCTGGAGCACGGCCAGCGAGTCCGTCATCCACTCGAAGCCCTCCAGCTTCGGAAGCTCGCCCAGCGGATGCTCCAGGACGTTCATCCAGCGACGGGCCATGGCCAGTTCGTAGTAGTGCTGGTCGATGAAGATGAAGTAGGTCGGCATTCCGCCTACCTCGTCGTACGCACGCACTTTGCGGGTCAGGGTGTGCAGGTAGTTCCTTGTCATGCCGAACGAGATCAGGTCCGGCTCCCCCTGCGCGTTGATGCCCTTGTAGTCGTGAATCCACAGGACGTGATACTCTTCGGCCCGCTGGATCCCCTGGTACAACTCCCACTGGAACTGTAGGCCCTGGGCGTACGCGACCCGGTTCCCGTCAGAGAACTCGTGCCCCGTGGCCTGCTCGATGATCGCGTCGAGCTCGGCCTGAGTGTCGTGGTCCTCCGGAAGGAGTCCGTACTG
>JBDHBK010000278.1:0-5518 GCA_039592635.1 Gemmatimonadota bacterium | reverse complement strand
GCGAGGTACATCGGATCCTCCCCGCCGTCCAGCATTCGGGCCAGCCAGTACAGCGCACCATCCGCATCCGAGCCACGCACGGACTTGTGCAGCGCAGAGATCAGGTTGTAGTGCTCTTCACCGGACTTGTCGTATCGGGCAAAACGGCGTTGAAGTGCGGATTCGACGTGATGAAGAAGTATCGTAGCTCCGTCCCCTACCAGGTGAGCCGCCGTCTCGAGGGCATTCAGGGCCCGGCGAGCAGTCGAGCGCTTCGTCTTCGATCTCCAGGTCACGCTCTCCGAGACCCCTCTCACGATCCGACAGCGCGCGCCGGACCAGGTCCGCCACTGTCTCCTGCCCAAGGGGCTCCAGCACGAACACCCGGGTCCGGCTGAGCAGGGGCCCGACGACTTCAAAGCTGGGGTTTTCGGTCGTAGCCCCTATGAGAGTGATGGTTCCGGCCTCGACATGGGGGAGGAACGCATCCTGTTGTGACTTGTTGAACCGGTGGATTTCGTCCACGAACAGGATCGTGTCCTGACCCGTCGCCTGCTTGCGCTCCGCCGCCTGCTCGATGAGCTCGCGGACCCGCACAATCCCTTCCGTGACCGCCGAAAAGGGCTCGAACCGGGCGCCGGTGCGGCGCGCCACGATACCGGCGAGTGTGGTCTTTCCGCACCCGGGAGGCCCCCAGAGGATCAGGCTGGGGACCCGGTCCCGCTCGATCAGCTCGCGCAGCGCGGCCCCTTCTCCCACCAGGGCCGGCTGCCCCAGGAACTCGTCGATCGACCTGGGGCGCATCCGTGCGGCCAGCGGGGCTCCTGCAGCCGCCGCCAGCGTGTCCGGAGCCGGTCGTCCCGCGTCGGGACCGAAGAGGTCCGGTTCCCGGCTCATTCCTCCAGGCCGCCTTCCAGGCTGTCCAGTCCACCCAGCTCGATGAGTTCCCGGGCACTCTCGAGAAGCACTTCCCGGTCGTTCAGGTCCGGCGCCTCTATCACCTGGGCCAGCAATTCCTCGAGCATCAATCCCACGAGGGGGCCGCCCGGAAGGCCCAGTGCCAGCAGATCCGTTCCGTCCACGGCCAGTTGGCCAACCGTGACGGGCGATCTCTCCACGATCTCGTGGTGCACCCTACCCCAGGTGTAAACGAGCGCCCGCTCGGCATCGGCCGACCCGGCGCCCCGGGCAGCAGCGAAGTGAAGCCGGAAGAGGTCTCTGGAGAACTCGGTCCCTACGGTAGACAGCCACTCGCGAATGCTCGCCGATCCATCCGCCGGATGGACCAGCGGCCTGTAGTGTGCGACGAGGTGCGTGCCGCGCCGAATCTCCGCGTTCGAGAACTTGAGCCTTCGCAGCAGGGCCTCGGGTCACCACCCGCGGAGAGAAACAGACGCACGACGCGAAGGAACGTCCGATGCGGCCTGAGCGCATCGATTGCCTCCAGGGCATCAGCCCACTCATTCCCTTCGGCCGCCGGCGCAATCTCGGGGTACCAACCGTCCAGGGCACCGAAGTCCGAGTACATCCGGAGCGCCGGCGATGGCACGTCCGCGGACAGTACCTTCAGAAGTTCCTCGCGCACTCGCTCAGCTGAGAGACGGTCGAGGTGAACCACCGCCGCCCGCAGTGCCGTCAGGGTCTCCGGTTCGATCTCCAGATCGTATGCGCCCGCAAAGCGGAAGGCCCGCAGAACGCGCAGGTAGTCCTCCGCGAAACGGCGCGATGGCTCCCCGACGGCCCGAAGCACACCGCCGGCGGCCGAAGGGAATGAGTGGGCTGATGCCCTGGAGGCAATCGATGCGCTCAGGCCGCATCGGACGTTCCTTCGCGTCGTGCGTCTGTTTCTCTCCGCGGGTGGTGACCTCGTACATCGAGTCGTCCTACCCGAGAACACCGACCGTTCCGTGATCCAACCCGAGGGGAACCGTTCTACGGAACAGCTCCCGCACCTCTTCGGGACGGGCGTCGGTGGCCAGATCCCAGTCGGCCCGGGAACGCCGGAGGATCGCGTCCCGGATGGCTCCACCGACGGCCCATGCCTGACAGCCGGCGCTCTCGAGCCGCTCGGCGATCTGCGCCAGCGCAGCGGGCGGGTGGAAGACCGGCCGGTCGATCACTGGCGCTCCTGAGCGAACCACTGGTCGACGAGGTCAGCCACCGCGTGCTCGATCGCCAGCTGCAACTCCTGGACGCTTGCCGAGCCTTCCGCAGGCACCCGGATCGCCAGGTCGACGAGGGGGCCCAGCTGTCCACCGTCTCGATCGAGCAGGGCCACCGTAGTGATACCCATTCCCGAAGCGATCTTCGCCGCCTCGACGAGGTTGGGGGAATTGCCGCTCGTGGAGTGAAGGACCAGTAGGTCGCCGGCACGACCATGCGCCTCGACGAGGCGTGCGAACACCCTGTCATAGCCGAAGTCGTTCGCCGCCGCACTCAACGTGGCGGTACTGGCGGTCAGGGCGATCGCCGGGAGGGCGCGGCGCTCCCTCTGAAGGCGAACCACGTACTCGGTGGCGATGTGCTCCGCAGCGGCCGCGCTCCCGCCGTTCCCGGCGTACATCAACTTGCCCCCGGCAAGCAGTGTCTCGCGGGCGAGTTCGGCATATCGGGCCGCATCGTCTCCCACGAGTTCGGCTGCCGAATCGGCGTTCCTGGCCAGGTTCTGAAGGTGACGCCGGACGGCATCAGCAGATTTCGTCACATCAACCTCCGGTCAGCGCTCGCCGCAGTCGATCCATCCAGCCGGAACGTGGCTCGCACGGGGGAACCGCCGTCAGCCGTTCGCCGGCGAGCACCGCCGCCGGGTTCACGGCCGTCAGCAGATTGGCCTGCTCCTCACAGCCCGCCTCAGTCAGATAGTCCCACGCCTGGCGGACGGTCGCGGCCCTGTTCGGGCGGGCGTGGTTGTCGGACGCGATCAGGTCGACAGAACTATCCGCGAGCATTCGACGTGCGACGCGCTGCGCCTCACCGCCGTGTTCGCCCCACAAGCTTCCCGCATTCAGACACATCAGGGCACCCATCTCGCGCCACCGGGCGACCCAGCCGTACGCTCGCTCCACGCCAGAATAGCGCTCGGGATGCGCGAGCACCGGCGCCCAACCGGCTGCGACGACGATCTCCAGCATTCGGTCGGGGTACGCCGGCATCGCGAGCATCGGGAACTCCACGAGCAGTCGGCCTCCCTCGCCCAGTCCGATGCTCCGGTCGCTCAGATCGGCGTCAGGGTCGTCCAGCCTGAACTCGAACGAGAGGCCAAGGTGGACGCCCGGACACGCCTGCGCGGCCTCGCGGGACAACTCGGCGAATGCGGCCTCGATGTCGTCCCGCCAGTGCCCGTGCGCCGCGCTCGCCGCCAGGTGCGGCGTCGTGACCACGGTCTGGATGCCCAAACGATCGCACTCGGTGAGCTGGGCGATCGCGCCGTCCATGTCCCTCGCCCCATCGTCGACGCCGGGCACGAAGTGGCAGTGGATATCCACGAGGGGTGGTACGCTCAAGAGCCCTCCACCCGCGGCGACCCGGCTTGAGCGCGGCTCTCCCGCGCCAGCCTTCTGCCCAACTCGCCCTCAAGACCGACCCGCTCGGCCAACTCTTCCGACCGGCCGGACTCGGCCGCTGCTTCGAAGGCGTACGTCAGCGCCGCATCCGCCGCCAGGAGGCGGAGCGCCGCACTTCTCTCCCCCGTCCCTTCGGCGACCTGTTCAAGGCCCGCGAGCCCGGCAGCCGCCAGGGCAGATACGGGATCCGAGAGATCGAGCCCCGGCGTGGCATCGACGAGCCTGAGGATATCGGCGGCGAGCTCCGGGGGAGCGCCCGCCATCCGCGGCTGCAGCCACCGGTGCGTCGGGCTCTCCGTCATGAGTCCTGCGTCGCCTCGGCAATATCCAGTGCCACGCGCACCGCAGCGGCAATCGCGTCCTCGACCCGGCCTGTGTCGCCGACACCTCCGCGCGCCAGGTGAGGCTTGCCACCACCGCCAGAGCCAGTCGCGCGACTCGCCGCGCGGACGAGGTCGCCGGCCTTGACGCCGCGACCGATCCAATCGTCAGTGACCACGGCGACGAACGCGCCCTTCTCCTCTTCCCCAGTGCTCACGTGGACGATCGCCGCTCCCGAACCGATCCTGTCGCGCAACAGGTCGCCGAAGGCTCCCGCGTCGGACCCCGCCGGCAACTCGACCGAGCCGCTTGCCAGTCGGCCGCCGCCGGCAAGGTCCAGCGCGCCGTTCACAACAGCCGCTACGACGTCCGCTGCGTCCCGGCCGTGCTGCTCTTCCAGTCGTGACTCGAGAACCGCCTTCTCGGCCAGCAGGACCTCCAGGCGGCGGGGCAGCTCAGCAGGAGGCACCCGGAGCAGTTCGGCAAGTCCGCCCAGCGTGTCCTCCGTCTCGCGCACCCTTCCGTACGCGCGAGGTCCCGTCACCGCCTCGATTCGACGAATCCCGGCCGCGACTCCCGTCTCGGACGTGATCTGAAACAACCCTATCTGACCGGTGCTCCGGACATGGCAGCCACCACAAAGTTCGAGGCTGATTCCGGGAACCGCCACGACCCGGACGCGGTCACCGTACTTCTCTCCAAAGAGAGCCATCGCACCTGAATCCAACGCCTCGCGGTAGTTCCGCTCTCCGATATCGAGGGGCACGTTCTCCCACACCCATCGATTCACGGCTTCCTCGATGGCCTGGCGCTCGTTCACGGTCAGCGGACCCGTGTGACTGAAGTCGAATCGCAGGCGATCCGGCGCGACCAGCGATCCGGCCTGCTGGACGTGGTCTCCCAGCTCGGCTCGCAGAGCCGCGTGCAGGAGGTGTGTCGCAGTGTGATTGCGCTCCGTGTCCCGTCGCGAGGGCTCGTCCAGGACTGCCACCACGGCCTCTGGCGCAGCGGCACCCGCGCCCTCGACCACCTCACCTAGCACCACCGCCTGGCCGCGATCGTTCCGCACCACGGAGTCCACGACCATCTTCCAGCCTTCGTGAGTCACGGTACCGCGATCGCTGACCTGACCTCCGGCTTCCGAGTAGAAAGGACTGGTCTCCAGAATCAACGCGTGTGCCGAGCCCAGCGGCTCGCTGGCCAGCACCTTCGATTCGACCCGCGTCTGATCGTATCCTACGAACGTCTGTTCCCCATCGGCGCTGACCGCCCGTGCGGCGGCCACGAGCTCCTCGCTCAACTCCGCGGACGGTCCGCCCGAGAGCCGATCGTCTCTCGATCGCTGGCGCTGTTCTTCGAGAGCGCTGTCGAAGCCGTCGACGTCAACCTCGTACCCACGCTCCGCTGCCATCAGCTGGGTCAGATCCAGTGGAAAACCATACGTGTCGTAGAGCCGGAAGACCTCGGCACCCGGGATCGTTCCCCGGCCCGTTTGAGGAGCCAGCTCCTCGAATCGGCTCATGCCCGCATCGATCGTGGCGAGGAACCGGTCTTCCTCGGAGCGCGTAGTGCGGATCAGATGGTCCCGGCGGTGTGAGAGCTGGGGGTACGTATCGGACATCAGGTCCGCAACCACACCCACCAGCCGATCGAGC
>JBDHBK010000277.1:0-3788 GCA_039592635.1 Gemmatimonadota bacterium | reverse complement strand
GATCTTCGGCTCCGGCAGCAACCCCGCGAGTACGGCCGCAAAATAGACGATGAGTACGGTGGAGACGACGCCAGCCACCCAGCCGGGTCCCGGGATGGAGCCGCCGAAAGCACCGGCCAGGGCTCCGAGGATCATGTATGTGGTGAGCCGGCCGGCGTGCCAGAAAAACGACTCCCGGGCCGTTCCGCCGCAGGCCACGGCGAACGAGCCGCACATGCCGATGCAGTGGATGCTCCCGATGAGTCCCGCGAGGCCGGCTCCGGCGATGAGTTCGATCATGAGATCATCCGACGTCCCGAGAACGGGCGGGGATATAGTACGAAAGTACCGGGACTTGCTCATACCTGATCATGGTATGACAATATGCGCTTGGCTCGACCGTCTCAACCAGACAAATCTCCGGGGTTTCACATGGAAAAATCCGCTTCTGCGGGTACCGGTGTGCCCGCCGCGATCTACGACGACGACATCGTCAAGAAGTTCGCGATCGCGACGCTCATCTGGGGCGCCGTCGGCATGCTCGTCGGAGTCATCATCGCCCTGCAGCTGGCATGGTGGCCGGCGAACCTGGGCCTGCCGTGGACGACCTTCGGGAGGCTTCGCCCCCTGCACACCAACGCCGTGATCTTCGCCTTCGGCGGCAACATCTGCTTCACCGGGATCTACTATTCCATGCAGCGTCTGCTGAAGACGCGCATGTGGAGCGATACCCTGTCGAAGATTCACTTCTGGGGCTGGCAGCTGATCATCGTGTCAGCCGCACTGACATTTCCCCTGGGGCTCTCCCAGTCCCGCGAGTACGCCGAGCTGATCTGGCCAATCGACATCGCGATCACCCTGATCTGGGTGGCATTCGCGATCAACTTCTTCGGAACGATCGCGGTTCGGAAGGTCAAGCACATTTACGTGGCGATCTGGTTCTACATGTCGTTCGTGATCACGATCGCCGTGCTTCACATCGTCAACAGCCTGGCGATGCCGGCCACTTTCCTGCGCTCCTATCCGATATACTCGGGCATGACGGACGCGCTGGTGCAGTGGTGGTACGGGCACAACGCGGTGGGCTTCTTCCTCACGACGCCGTTCCTCGGGCTGATGTACTACTTCCTCCCCAAGGCGGCGGACAAGCCGATCTACAGTTACCGGCTGTCGATCGTTCACTTCTGGGGACTGATTTTCCTGTATATCTGGGCCGGTCCGCACCACCTTCTGTACTCGGGGCTGCCAGACTGGGCCCAGACCTTGGGAATGGTCTTCAGCATCGTGTTGCTGGCGCCTTCGTGGGGCGGGATGCTCAACGGTCTGCTCACCTTGCGCGGAGCCTGGGACCGGCTGCGCACTGATCCGGTCCTCAAGTTCATGGTCGTGGGCGTGAGCTTCTACGGCATGAGCACCTTCGAGGGGCCGATGATGTCGATCCGGGCCGTGAACGGACTGGCTCACTTCACAAACTGGGTAGTGGGCCACGTGCACTCCGGAGCCCTCGGATGGAACGGAATGCTCTCGTTCGCGGTGCTGTACTGGCTGGTTCCGAGACTGTGGAACAAGCCGTTGGCGAAGCCGAAGATGGCTACGCAGCACTTCTGGCTCGCCACCATCGGCATCGTCTTGTACACGGTGTCCATGTGGGCTGCCGGTCTCATGGAAGGCCTGCAGTGGCGGGCGATCGGCGATGGCGGGCAGCTGGCCAACCCGATTTTCATCGACATCGTGCACCGCCTGGAGCCGTTCTACTGGCTGCGGCTGCTCGGCGGAACGCTCTACTTCGTAGGCGCCCTGATGGCCGTCTACAACTTGTTCAAGACCATGCGGGGACCGGAGTCGGTCTCGACGGACGCCGCGGCGCCCGTCCCGGCCACCTGATCGCGAGGCACCGATGTCTGACGAAATGAAGAACCACGGTTCCGAGAAGAAGTACGGACAGTTCCACCGGCGGGTGTTCGAGGCCAACATCGTGAACTTCGCCGTCTGGGCGACGATCGCGATACTGATCGGGGGCATCGTGGAGATCGTCCCGATGTTCACTCCGGCGGGCACGGAAGTCTCGCCCGCTGTGACGCCGTACACGGCGCTCGAAGTGGCCGGCCGCGACATCTACGTCGCCGAAGGCTGCTACCTGTGTCACTCGCAGTGGGTGCGGCCGATGCGGGCCGAGATTCTGCGCTATGGCCCATGGTCGCGGGCATGGGAGTACCAGTACGATCGCCCATTCCAGTTGGGCTCGCGTCGAATCGGACCTGACCTGCATCGAATCGGGAACAAGTATCCGGACGCGTGGCACTACGAGCACATGCGGGATCCCCGGAGCACGACGCCCGGCAGCGTGATGCCGGCCTACTCCTGGCTCCTCACGAATCGCATCGACGCGGGCGACGTGAGAGCGTCCCTGGTGGCTCTGAAGAAGACGGGAACTCCCTACTCTGAGGCGGATATAGCCGGGGTAGAGGAGAGCCTCGCCGGGCAGGGAGGCGAGATCGTGGGACGACTCCGTGAGGCCGGCATCGAGTCCGAGCCGGACCGGGCGATTATCGCGATGATCGCATACCTGCAGCGACTCGGAGTGGACGGTCGCGCGGCGCTGCAGAAGCAGGGGGTCGAGTACTGATGAATCCCGTGATTCAGCAGGCTTCGGAATCCATTGGAATGGGCGGGATGGCTACCATCCTGACCCTTCTGTTCATGGTCGCGTTCTTCGCCTGGGTGTGGTACGCCTACACTCCCAGGAACAGGCAGAAGTTCGAAGACGCGGCTCTGCTGCCCTTCGAGGAGGGAGTCGACAGGTGAGCAAGGACACGAATCGAGTGCTCGGCCATGCCGACGAGAGCGACGGCATAGAGGAATATGACAACCCGCTCCCCGACTGGTGGCTGGGGCTCCTGTGGTTCACGGTGATCTGGGCCGTGGCCTATGGTGTGCACTACCACTTCATCGGGAACAGGTCGCAGGAAGGCCACCTGGCCGCCGAAATGCAGGCGGCGGAGGTGCGTTGGCCCGTGGAGGCCGCCGCCGCCGTCTCGTTTGCGATCACTCCCGAAGCGGTGGCTGCCGGCGAGGCCGTGTACACGCAGAACTGCGCCATGTGTCACGGGGCGGAGCTGGAGGGCGGCATCGGCACTGCCCTGAACGATACCGAGTGGATTCACGGCCACGACTCGGAAGACGTGATCCGGATCATCACGAAGGGAGTGCCGGAGAAGGGAATGCTGACATGGGGTCCGATTCTCGGGCCGGAGAAGATCAACCAGGTGGCGGCGTACGTACTGGACAAGAACCTGGAGTACGTCGGAGAGGACGCGTATTCGGCGGAATCGGCCGAGGACGAACACTCAGAAGAGGGCGGCGAGGGCACATAGGGGCGCCAGGCGCTCCGTCGGCTTGCTCGTTGCCGTAAGGAATAGACGTGCTGGGTTTCTCAAACACGCGGGACTGGGTGTATCCGCAGTCCATCAAGGGCCGGTTCATGACGATCCGGCGGTGGACTTTTCTGGGTCTGCACCTCCTGCTGCTGATCACTCCGTGGATCATGGTGAACGGCAACCCCGCGTTTCGGGTCGACCTCCCCGCGCGCCGCGTCTTCCTGTTTGGCAACATCTTCACAGCGTCGGACACGATCTTTCTGCTGCTGGTGCTGTGGTTTCTCGCTTTCTCCCTGTTCTTCTTCACGGCCGTGTTTGGCCGCATCTGGTGCGGGTACGCGTGCCCACAAACGGTCTTCCTGGAATCCTGGATCCGCCCGATCGAGCTGTGGATCGAGGGCGACCGGCTGACGCGAAAGCGGAGGGACACGA
>JBDHBK010000276.1:0-3791 GCA_039592635.1 Gemmatimonadota bacterium | reverse complement strand
CCCGTGGCCTCCCCCAGCACGTCCAGCAAGTCGCTCACTGTCAGCGGTTCAGGGTCCGCGAGCTGGTACGTCCGGCCGACCGAGTGCGGCAGGGCCGAGAGGTGCGAGATGGCGTCGATCACAAAGTCCCGGGGAACCAGATTGACCCGGGTGGCCAGCGGGTCCCCCACGACCGGAACGACCGCGGCGCCGGGCTGGCGCAGGATCCACCGGATGATGTAGTACGGACCGTCGTACTTCTGCGTCTCTCCCGAACGGCTGTCCCCCACCACGATGGACGGCCGGTAAACGGTAGCCGGCAAACCTTCGCGCATGGCCTCGCGAACCGCGATCTCCGCCAGGCACTTCGTCTCTTCGTAGTAGTTGTTGAAGGTCTGGCCCTTCTCGAGATCTTCCTCACCGAAGATACCGACATACCTGCCGCTCACATAACAGGTACTGACATAGTGGAGCCGGTCGAGGGCCTCGCAGCGCTTCGCCAGGTCCAGGATGCGCTGCGTTCCCTCGCTGTTCACGAGAAGTCCGAGGTCGCGAGACACCGATAGATCGTAGACCGCTGCGAGATGCCAGATCTCTGTGGACTCCTGGGCCTTCGCCCAGGTGCGCTCATCCAGGTCGAGAGACGGGATCGAGATGTCGCCTTCAATGAGGTCCACCCGCTGGGCCATTTGCGGATCGGCCAGCCCAAGCTGGGCCACCCGCTCAGCGGCCAGCTTCCCGAATCTCTTCTGTACGAGGCATAGGGCGCGGGCCTCCGGGTCGCGCTCCAGAACGCGCGGCACGAGATGGGAACCGAGAAAGCCCGGGTAGCCGGTGAAGAAATGGGTTGCGATGGCGGGTCTCCTCTTAGGTCGGGGACCGAGCGTCCGTGGCTGGCCGAGTCAGCGTCGGCTCGAACCGGGCCGGTATCTCTTCAGGGCCTCGAGTACGGTCCTGCGTGCACCCTTCTCCTTGAGCCAGGCAGAAGAAAGGTCGAGGGCAGCTCCCGTCTGCACTGCGATGGTCTGGGATTCAGTGAATTTGAGCAAGCCCTCGGCTCCGTGTCGCCGCCCGGTTCCCGATTCCTTGCGACCGCCCATGGGAGCGTCAACCGATCCCCATGCGGCCGAATAGGCCTCGTTGATGTTCACGGCCCCGGCCTCGATCCGACGGGCCATGCTCTCCGCGAAGCGCACGTCCGTCGACCAGATGCTCGCGTTGAGACCGTAGCGCGAATCGTTGGCCCTATGAACCGCCTCTTCATCCGTAGAGAAGGGATACACCGCCACTGCTGGACCGAAAGTCTCCTCAGCGAAGATCGTCATGTCCGGAGTGACCCCCGTGAGCACCGTGGGCTCGAAGAACAGCGGGCCGATGTCGGGTCTAGCGTGCCCGCCAGCGTGAATCGCAGCCCCCTTATCCACCGCATCCCGGATGTGATCCTCGACCTTGCGAAGCTGGTGCCCGTAAGTGAGCGAGCCCACGTCCGTTTCGTAGTCGAAACCGGCGCCAAGCTTCAGGGTCAGCGTGCGCGCGACGAACGCGCGCAGGAAAGGCTCGAACACGGACTCGTGCACGTAGATGCGCTCGGAAGAAACGCACAACTGCCCGGCGTTGGCGAAGCTCCCGCGGATCGCACCGGCCACCGCCTTGAGCAGATCGGCGTCCGCGCGCACGATCATGGGGTTCTTACCGCCCAGTTCCAGCGAGCAACCGATGAGGCGACCCCCGGCTCGCGCAGCCACCAGCCGACCCGTCTCAGTCGAGCCGGTGAACGACACGAAGTCCGCACGGTCCACGACGCCGGCCCCGGCACCCGGCCCATCGCCCGGGACCACCTGGAACACGCCGGCCGGAAGCCCGACTTCGAGCAGCAGTTCGAGCGCCGCAAGCGCCGTGTGGGTGGTCTGGACATCCGGCTTCACCACGACCGCATTGCCGGCGAGAACGGCCGGGAGCGAGTCCGATACTGCCAGGACAAGCGGGTAGTTCCAGGGGGCGATCACCCCTACGACACCGTGTGGATGTCGAACTTCCCTGGTGCGCGTGAGGCCGGGTATGGCCCCCCGGCTGCGTCGTGACCCGAGCAGGCGCGGAGCGACGCGGCAGTAGTACGAGCAGACAAAGGCTACGTCGGCCAGCTCCTCGAACGCGTGCCTGCGAGCCTTGCCCGTCTCCAGCTGCATCACGTCCAGCACGTCCTCAGCTCGATCCAGCAGGAGACTCCGGAATCGGTGGAACACCCGGATGCGCTCTCTGATCGGCACCGCGGCCCATTCGATTTGCGCCGCCCGGGCGATCGCGAAGGCGTGGTCCAAGTCGGAAGGCGCGGCTATCGGGAGTTCGGCGAGCAGGTCGCCGTTGAACGGAGAGCGTACCGTGGCGGTCTCGTGCTCGCCGGGAGCGAGCGTGGTGAGGGGGGTGAGTTCCCGCACGCGGTTTCGATTGGCTGTCATTTGCCCCCACAGAGACCCCGGCTGGCCGACCTCGCAATATCGCGTTGCGGTCGCAGGGCGAAAAGGGGCGCCCCCGGGGTCACCTCGCTCTTGACTCGCCCGACCCTCGACGCCACGCTCACTCGAATGCTCCATCGCCCGCGCACGTCGGCGCCGAGCCGCACCGCAATTGGGGACTGCAGATGAAACTCGAGTCGAAGCACGCTGCCATCACCGGCGGCAACAGCGGAATCGGCCTCGCGATCGCGCGGGCCTTCAGGGATGAGGGCGCGTCGGTCGCCATCCTCGGCCGCGACCCGGACACCCTCACCTCGGCCGCAGCCGACCTCGGCCCGGGTACCGTCGCCACCCGAGGTGACGTCTCGAACCTCGAAGACCTCGACCGCTTCTTCGCCGAGATCGAGGCGGAGTTCGGCGAACTCGACACCCTCGTGGTCAACGCCGGCGTCTATAGTGCGGTCCCACTAGCCGACACCACGCCCGAGTTCTTCGACCGCACTTCGGACGTCAATTTCCGCGGAGCCTTCTTCACGGTGCAGCGCGCCCTTCCCCTGCTCCGCGACGGCGCCTCGGTGATCCTCGTGACCTCCACGATCAACGAGTCCGGTGTCCCGGGTCTCGCCGTGTACGCGGCTACGAAGGCCGCGGTCCGATCGCTGGCCCGGAGTCTCGCGGCGGAGCTCATGCCGCGGAAGATCCGGGTGAACGCGCTCAGCCCGGGCATCATCGACACTCCCATCTTCGACCGCCTGGGCATGGAGGATCGGCAGGTCGAGGGGCTCAAGCGCGACCTCGAGGGCCAGGTCCCCATGGGCCGGCTCGGAACACCTGACGAGATCGCCCGCGCAGCCGTATTCCTGGCCTCGGACGACTCGTCGTACATGACCGGGTGCGAACTGCCGGTATCCGGCGGCCTGGGACAGATCTGACGTCGGCGACGGAGGGCCGAACGTGTATATTGAGGATAGGATGATCGACGGTTCGGTGAGGCCGGAAGACGGGATGTGAATCGGGTGGAAAGGACAGCGACGATGGTGCCTCTCAGCGAGATCATGACGACGGAGCTCGTCACGGTGAGTCCGGACCTCACCCTCCAGGAGGTGGCCCGCGTGTTCGCCGAGGCCGGCATCAGCGGCGCTCCCGTGGTATCGGGACGGGAACTGCTGGGCGTTGTTTCGACGACCGACCTCGTCGAGTTCGAGACTACCAACCCGGGCACCCCCCGGCAGCGCGAAGAGCGGAGCGAGTGGGGAGAGATCGAGACGCAGCCTCTGCTCGACGGCTCGGACGAGGGCGAGCCGGGACTCTACTTCACGGAAATGTGGGACGATTCGGGCGCCGATGTACTCGAACGTT
>JBDHBK010000275.1:0-3795 GCA_039592635.1 Gemmatimonadota bacterium | reverse complement strand
GATCTCGAACGCCTCCTCGTCCGAGTGGTCCGTCCACGCCAGAGAGGCACTCGTGCTCGAGGACGCCGTCGCCGTCAGATCCGTCGGCGGATCCGTCGACGGAGGAGGAGGCGGTGAATCCGGGGTCGTAGCGCAGTCGATGTTCGAGTACTCGGTCAGCGTGGACTTCTGGCCCCGATTCCGTACGCCGCGCACGCGGTAGCAGTATTCCGTGTCGGGCGTGAGGCCCGTGTCCGCGTAGGAGGTGACGTCTTTCTGGACCTGGTCGAGGGCCAGAAAAGCGGAGCACCCGGCCCCCTCGCAGCGCTCGATCTCGAATCCCGTCTCGTTATCCCAGTTGTCCGTCCAGGAAAGATCCATCGTCGTGGAGGAGCTCGGGGCGGCGCTCAGGTCCGTCGGCCGTTCGTCCGCGGGCGGCGGACCGCCCGAGTCAGTCGTCGCGCAGGCGGGCCCTGCTGGCTCCGAGTAGGTCCTGTTCTTGCCCCTTCCGCCTACCGCGCGCACCTCGTAGCAGTATTCCGTCAGTGCTTGCAGCCCCGTATCCGAGAAGGCCGTCCTGTTCTTGTTGGTCGAGCCGACTTCGGCAAAGTTGACGCAACCGGCTCCTTGGCAACGGAGGATCTGAAACCCGGTTTCGTCGGTCGAGTTGTCGTTCCACGTCAGGGCCACGGCAGCGGCGCCCTGCGCCGTTGCCACGAGATTCGACGGATCCGCGGGCGGGGCGGGCGCAGCGACCGCTCCGGTCAGCATCTCGTGTGTATCGATGTACCACAGCCGATCCTGCTCCACGTATCGGACGCGCGGGTTTCGCTGAAGGGCCTCGAGGATTGCGTCCCGGCCGGCCTCGGGGAACTCGGCCGAGAATCCCTTGATCGCATGGCTATAGGTATGTCGGATGCCGAGCCCGTTGGCCCCGGCGAGGCTCCGCGCGAGCGTCGCCACCTCCGGCAGGTCGTCCTGGAAGATTACGAGGTAGCGGTTGGGAATCAGCTGGTCTTCGCGTGCCTGCGGGGTCTCAGCATCGGCGGACGGTCTACCGGTCGAGGACTCCGCGGGCTGCGCCGGCTCGGGCTCGGTCGGAAAGTCACGGCAGGTCGCCAGCCATGGCACGGAAAGCAGCGATACCAGCACGATGAGACGGGAGCTTCGCACGATGCACCTCCGTGGATCGACTCCGGGACGATCAGAACAACCACGCGAAGAGCCGTCGGCTCTTCACCACGAGGGTTGCGTCCCGCACGACATGACAATGCGGAGGACGAACATCAGACACAGTAGGTTACGCCACCCCTAAGAGACTGGGATTCGCCACTGGATGTCAAGTGTGGCGGACGGACAACAGTCGGCAGATGTCGTCGCTGCCGCAGGCAGCATCCCGAGCATTGCCGAAGGCGCTCCCGCTTTCGAAGGACAGATCTTCCTGAGGCGAGTATCGGTGGGTCGACCGGCAGAGGTGGCGACGATCATCTCCCAGCCGCGCCGCTCGCCGAGGAAGATGTGTCTTCGAAGTACGCCCGGAGGGACTCGCCGCTTCGCGGACGCGCAGCATTCCGAGCAAGCCGCAGGCAAGCGCAGGACCAGCCGCGCCGCCCTCGGGGCACCCTTCTCGGAGAGAGTCTCGGTGGCGCTCAGGGGTTGAGGAAGCACTCCGGCAACCGCCACCGCTCAACTCTCGAAGAGAAGGGTGTTGCCGAGATACGCCCGGAGGGACTCGCGGCGAAGCCTTCCGAGCACGCAACATGCGCGCGCAGGACTACCCCCAGCCTTCTGGTCCGAAGGCGGCCTCGAAATAGGCCGAAATACTGTGAAATGCAGTACGAATGGGGCTTACCTACTGTATTCTAACGTATCCCGAGCCCCGGAATACGTCAGAATAACGCATACAAACAGACCCAGATTCTGACCCGAGCCGATTCTGCAAAGCTGGCTCACCGCCATGCGAGCAAAGCGAAGCGCCCGGCGTGAACCGGGCGTTCTCCCTTAGATCGCTACTTCGCCTGCCCTTTGGGAATGATGCGCACGTTGTCGAGGTATCCAACGTCGAGTTCAGCAAGGTACTCGCCTCTAATGTGGAGCACCGTGAGGTCCTTTAGCACGGCTTTGAGGTCTTCCGCCGTCGCAGGGGTCCCCGAGTTCGGGTCCTCGTGCCTCCAGCCAGCGTCCTCCGTGAAGTTCACCCTTACAGTGGTCCAGTCCGGCCCCACGTTCGGGTCGAGGCGTATGAGTAATGTCTTGCCATCGCCAGCCAAGACGACATCGGTGCCGTCAGTCGGATCGCCAGTACCGATCGTCTTTACATCGTATAGCAGCGCTCCGCCGTAGGCACCGAGCTGATTGCCGAGGTACTTCGGTGGCGCTTGCCAGTAGTAGTAGATCCCCCTCGCCATGTCGGTCGCGTAGACCGCACCGCCCGGATTGCCGCCGGTCGAAGCATACTCTGGATAGAGTGACCGCATCCAAGTCCCGCTCCAAGCGCGGTACGCATCTCCGACAAGGGTCCATCCCTCATTTCCGGAGTCGAATGTGCTAGATAATCCCGCACTGTTGCCCTCGGCGCTGAACAACGCTCCGACTGTGCTGGCTGGTTCAGTTGGTGTCTTCTCGTCGCAGCCGTAGAACGACACGGCGACGAGCGCGAACGCAACGAATAAGAATGCGAGCTTACGCATGATGGCCAGCCTCCTGTGAAGGCCATGAGGGCGTGCCAGAGGGGGGGGCTGGCAGCTCATAGATCACTTCGCCAGCCCCTTCGGGACGAAGCGAACGTTGTCGAGATACCCGGTGTCGATGCTGCCGTCATACTCACCGCGAATCAGCAGCACGTTCAGGTCTTTCAACACATCCCTGATGTCCTGCTCCGTGGCAGCAGGACCCAAGAACGGATTCTCCACGCGCCAATCGGCGTCTGAACTCAACTCCACGCTATAGTGCTTCCATTCGCTACCAGGGTAGTTCGAGTCATCCGTGAAGTGGATTGAGAGCGTCTTTCCATTGCCGGCGAGAACCACGTCTGCAGTGTAGAAGCGGTTGCCCGTTCCATCGTACTTGATGTCGTACTCCAACCTGCCACCGTACGCACCGGAACGGTTCCCGAGGAACTTGGGTGGAGCATGAAAGAACCACGCGACGCCTTTTCCCCCGTCGATGGCATAGATGGCACCACCCGGATTGCCGCCCGAGGGAACGTGGTGTGGCTGTAGCCAATAGCTACCACTGCCATGCCCCGTGCCGTCCCTCGAATCGCCGGCAAGAGTCCACCCTTCGTCACCCGAATCGAATGTGCTCGACAACGACGCGGGCATGCCGCCAACGCCAAGCGACGGAACCGCTGTGGCTGTAGGCTCGGTAGGGCTGGTCTCGTCACAGCCGTAGAACGAAACAGCGACGAGCGCGAACGCAACGAACAAGAATGCGAGCTTACGCATGGTGGCCAACCTCCTGTGAAGGCCATGAGGGCGAGCCAGTGGGGGGGACCAGCAAAGAACGTCGTGTGGGGCGGAGGTACTGTATACACCATACCTCCATCCGAAGGTTCGACAAGCGTCGCGCCCTTCCTACGGATGGCTGGGTGCAGTCAAGCGAGCGTCAATCCATCCCGCCCGCCGCCTCGCGAGCAACGCGCAGGAGAGGCCCATCTGACCCAGGACCAGAAGGTCAGACACCTGAGGACCCCACCTACTCTCATTAGTCAGAGGCAGTTAGGGACTACCTAGCACCTGTGAGGAGGTTGGGCTGGGTCAGAACTGGGGTCTGGGCGAGCGAGGATGCGCCGGTTTTCAAGACGGATTCGCGGTT
>JBDHBK010000274.1:0-3798 GCA_039592635.1 Gemmatimonadota bacterium | reverse complement strand
ACTTCGCCGAAGTGTTTGCGGCGGCGCCAGAGACGCTCGTGTTCGGTGGCGGAGTGGTGACCCTGACCACGCTCGTCCTGTTCCTCGGGGCCACGGGTAAGTCGGCGCAGATCCCGCTGTACGTGTGGCTTCCGGACGCTATGGCCGGTCCTACGCCGGTATCGGCGCTGATTCACGCCGCGACCATGGTGACGGCGGGCGTGTACATGGTGGCCCGGTCAGGCGTGCTGTTCGCGATGTCGCCGATTTCGCAGGCGATCGTGGCGGCCGTTGGTGCTGGAACCGCCCTCCTGGCGGCGACCATCGCGACCCAGCAGTACGACATCAAGAAGGTGCTCGCCTACAGTACGGTTTCTCAGTTGGGGTACATGTTCCTGGCGGTCGGAATCGGGGCCTTCACGGCGGGCGTGTTCCACCTGATGACACACGCGTTCTTCAAGGCCCTGCTGTTCCTCGGGTCCGGCGCCGTGATTCACGCCATGCACGAGGCGTATCACCAGGTCCACCGGCACGACGATCCTAATGACATGCGGAACCACGGGGGGTTGAAGAACGCCATGCCGATCACATGGGCCACCATGTGGATCGGTACGGTGGCGATCGCCGGTATCTTCCCGTTTGCCGGCTTCTTTTCGAAGGACGAGATCATCTGGAGCGCCGGGTCGTACGGGTACGTGGTTCTGTGGGTCGTATCGATCATTACGGCGATCCTTACCGCCGCCTACATGACGCGATTGATGGTCTTGACCTTCCACGGGGAGAATCGCAGCGGCGCCGACGCGAAACCGCATATCCGCGAGGTGCCCGCCGTGATGTGGGGCCCGCTGGCGATCCTTGCCTTGCTGTCGCTGGTCGGCGGCTGGGTGCAGATCCCGGATTCCCTGCCGGTGCTTCCGGCGGTAGACGCGCTCCACCACTGGCTGGAACCGGTGATGGAGCCTGCCAGGCACGTCATGATGGAGCACGGATTCCATCAGGCACACGAGGCGCCGCTGGGAGGTGGCGAGGCGGCGTGGGCCATCATCTCGACGGTCCTGGCCCTGTTCGTCGTGTTCCTGACGTTCCGGGCGCTCGTACATCGACGGTACAGTCCTGCGGCGGAGAGCGAGGCGCCGACCGGTTTCGCGGGCGTTCTCTACAACAAGTGGTACGTCGACGAGCTGTATGATCGGGTGATCATCCGTCCACTCCTCGCCCTGTGGCGGGGCTGCTGGAAGATCGTGGACGACGGCATCATCGACGGTTCGTTGAATGCGCTGGCCTCGGGGACCCGAATGGTGGGCTGGGTTGGAAGCCTCTTCCAGACGGGTCGAGTAGCCGGCTACATGTTCTGGTTCGTGACGGGCGTGGTGCTGATCCTGGCCCTGCTCCTGCTGTGACGAACTCAGCAAGTGAAATAGAGCCTTGAACGATTTCTTCGAGAGCCACTGGGTCCTGAGCGTGTTGCTGATCCTGCCTCTGGTGGGGTCGGCGGCGTGTTTGATCGTGCGAGAGGAGCAGTCTCGGCACGTGGCGATGCTTACGAGCGTAGTCGCGTTCCTGATCTCGCTGCCGCTCTTCTGGACGTTTCGCTCCGGAACGGCCGCCATACAGAACTACACCTCGGTGCCGTGGATCGAGGCCTGGGGCATTGGATACACCGTCGGTATCGATGGCATTTCCATCCTCATGGTGCTGCTGACGACGTTCGTCACGCCCCTCGCGATCCTCGGCTCGTACACGTACATCCAGCGGAATCAACGGGCGTACTACGCCATGTTGCTTCTTCTTCTGGCCGCCATGATCGGGGTCTTCGTTTCTCTCGACCTGTTCCTGTTCTTCCTGTTCTGGGAGATCATGCTCATCCCGATGTACTTCATCATCGGGGTGTGGGGGGGCAAGCGTAAGATCTACGCGGCGGTGAAGTTCTTCCTGTTTACGGCCATCGGCTCGCTGCTCATGCTGGTCGCGATCGTGGTGATCGTGTTCCTGTACTATCGCCAGTTCGGGGTGATCACTTTCGCGTACAACGACCTGGTGCAGCTGCCGATTGCGAGGGATCTCCAGTTCGTCCTGTTCTTCGCTTTCGCGCTCGCGTTCGCGATCAAGGTGCCCCTGTTCCCGTTCCATACGTGGCTTCCGGATGCGCATGTCGAGGCCCCGACCGCCGGCTCCGTGATCCTGGCCGGCGTATTGCTGAAGATGGGCACCTACGGCTTCCTGCGGTTTGCGATGCCTTTCTTCTCGCATGCGGCGACCAGCCAGCTGGTGGTGGGAACGATCCTGGTGCTGAGCTTGATCGGGATCACGTATGGGGCCTGGGTCGCAGCCGTGCAGCCCGATGCCAAGAAGCTGGTAGCCTATACGTCGATCGCTCACCTGGGCTTCGTCATGATGGGGCTGTTCTCCTTGACCACACTGGGGATTCAGGGCGGAATCCTACAGATGGTGAATCACGGCATTTCCACCGGGGCGCTCTTCCTCCTGATCGGGATGCTTTACGAGCGGCGCCATACCCGCATGATCGAGGACTTCGGGGGAGTGGCGAAGGTGATGCCGGTGTTCGCGGCTGCCTTCCTCCTGGTCGCCCTGAGCTCCATCGGCCTGCCGGGGACGAACGGCTTCATCGGCGAGTTCCTGATCCTGATTGGAACGTTCCAGAAATATCCCGTGGCCGCCTTTATCGCGGCAACCGGGGTGATCTTCGCGGCGGCGTACATGCTCCCCATGGTGCAGAGGTTGCTGTACGGAGAGATCGACAAGGAAGAGAACCGGAGCCTCATCGACATCGGAACTCGAGAGCGACTGGTGCTGGCACCCGCACTCATCATGATCGTGCTGATTGGCGTCTACCCGCAGCCCTTCCTGTCGCGGACCGCGGCGTCGGTTGAGGCACTGGTCGATCAGATCGAGAGGCGGGCCGTTTCCGCGCCGGCGGTGATGGGTGCGTCCGACGTACGCTTCGACCGCATGCCGATTCTCGGACTCGACGAGTAGATAGAGGGGATAGATAGGTGATCCTGGACTTCAGCTCTCCGATCGACTACCTGTGGGCGCTCCTGCCTGAAGTGATCCTCGCTGTGACGGGTCTCCTGGTCCTGACCCTCGACGTGTTCCAGCGTGGAGATCGTTCGGGTCCGAGTCGCGCCTGGGTCCGGTGGACCGCCGTGGCCGGCGTTCTGGCCGCACTCCTGGCCAACGGCTACCTCCTGGAGTTCGAGGCGCCGCTGCGCAGCGGCATGATCGCCATGGACACGTTCCGGGTTGCGACCAACTTCGTGATTCTCGGTGCGACGGTCCTCGCTCTCCTGTTTTCCTTCGACTACCTGCGCCGGGAAGGCATGGATGTCGGCGAGTTCTACTTCCTGGTCCTGATGGCCGCGATCGGGATGATGCTCCTGGCGGGCTCGCGCGATCTGATCGTGGTGTTCGTCTCGGTCGAGTTGATGTCCCTGGCGGTCTATGTCCTGACGGGATTCAACCGGAAGGACCCCAGGTCGGCCGAGGGAGCGCTCAAGTACTTCCTCATGGGGGCCTTCGCGAGCGGTTTCCTGCTGTACGGGATCGCGTTGCTGTTCGGCGCCACGGGAAGCACCAACCTGGCGCTGGTGACATCCGAGGTGGCCCGCGGCGCTGCGGAGGGCAATCTCCTCCTGTACGCTGGCGTGGCCCTGCTGGTGGTTGGCCTGGCGTTCAAGATTTCGGCCGTCCCGTTCCATATGTGGACGCCTGACGCGTATGAGGGAGCTCCGACGCCGGTCACCGGATTCATGGCGGCAGGTGTGAAAGCGGCCGGATTTGCCGCCATCCTGAGGATCG
>JBDHBK010000273.1:0-3817 GCA_039592635.1 Gemmatimonadota bacterium | reverse complement strand
CCGGGTGACCGCCCGGTCGTGTTCATCGGACCGTATGAACATCACTCCAACGAACTGCCGTGGCGCGAGTCGATCGCGGACGTGGTGACCATTCACGAAGACCTGCGGGGGGGGATCGATCTCGCCCAGCTGGAGTCGCGCCTGGTGGAATACGCGGAGCGGCCTTTGAAGATCGGTTCGTTCTCAGCAGCCTCGAACGTCACCGGGATCACGACGCCGGTTCGAGACGTCTCGGTGCTTCTGCACCGGCACGGCGCACTCGCCTTGTGGGACTTCGCCGCGGCCGCGCCGTATGTGGGCATCCGTATGGGGCCGGACGGGGATTCCGAAGAGGACCGGCTCGACTACAAGGATGCCGTCTTTATCTCGCCTCACAAGATGATCGGCGGGCCGGATACTCCAGGCCTCCTCGTCGCACGCCGTGAGTTGTTCACGAACCGGGTGCCCGTTGTCCCCGGAGGCGGGACCGTATGGTACGTGAATCCCGATGAACACAGGTATTTCGAGGACCCGGAGCAGCGTGAGGAAGGTGGAACGCCCCAGATCGTCGGTTCGATCCGGGCGGGACTCGTCTTCGCGTTAAAGGAAGCCGTGGGATGGGAGGCGATCCGGGAGCGGGAAGAAGCGTTCATCAAGCGGGCCATCCGGTCGTGGGGAAGCGACCCGAACATCGAGATCCTGGGCGACAGGACGCACGAGCGACTGTCCATCGTCTCGTTCGTCCTCCGGAGCGGGGACCGCTACCTGCACCACAACTACGTGGTGGCGCTCCTGAACGACCTGTTCGGAATCCAATCCCGGGGCGGATGCTCTTGCGCCGGACCCTACGGACATCGCCTCCTCGGGATCGATGTCGAAAAATCGCGTGAATTCGAGCGCGAGATCAGCCGCGGGTGCGAAGGGATCAAGCCGGGGTGGGTGCGAGTCAACTTCAACTACTTCATCTCCGAGACGGTCTTTCAGTTCATCCTCGATGCCGTGCATTTCGTAGCGGCGCACGGCTGGAAGCTGCTGGATCAGTACGACTTCGATCCGCACACGGGTTTGTGGACGCACGTCCGCGGACGCAGCGAGCCGCCGATGAGTCTGTGGGACGTGCGTTTCACACCCAACGGTATCGAATGCCCGCACCACAGGTATTCAGCGGGCGAGGAAGACCTGGCGTCCTATCTGGAAGAGGCAGAGCACATCGTCTCTGACGGCGGGTCGATCCTGGGCACACGGGGCCGCTGCACCGACGAGGTGACGGGAGACTTCGAACATCTCCGCTGGTTCCCCGTCCCGGGAGAGCCGGGCCAAGCCGGCTGATTACTTCCGGGACTGCAATTCAGCTTCCGCCCACGCCGCGAGCTCGAGGTCGGAGGCCGCCGTGGCCGCCTTCTTCAGTCCCTCCAGCGCGGGCACGCGTCCCGGGGCCCTGGCCACGGCCTCGGCGAAAGCTCTCGCGGCGGTTGCATCCGAGTTGCGCTCGACCAGCGCCTCCCCGAGGAGTTCGTGCGAAGGCTTCTCGATGACCGGTGGGCCGAACGCGTGGGGAAGGGCGGCTTCGATCGCGGCAGCCTCTCCGAAAAACGCGATCGCTCCCGCGTAGTTTTCCTTGACCCAGTCGAGCATACCGGCGAGCTGCAGTTCCAGGATCGCCGGGCGTCGCACGTACATCTCCTCCGTGAACCCGCGCTCGGCCATCGCTGACTCCACGAGGGGCCGGAGCCTCCGCAGGTCGCCGAGAGCCTCCGCAGCGTCCAAGGCATCCGCCTGTTGAGCGGCGATGTAGCCGCGCAGGAAAGCGTCCGTCAGTGCCGCACCGTCGTTCTCCGAGAAGTCGACTTCGATCTCCATGACGCCGCTCGCCCAGTCACCGGAATCGAGGACATACCGGCTGCGCATGTCCGCGAACGAGGATACGGAGCCGCTCCCTCCCGCGATCGCCTGGGCGCCGCACGCCACGAGCAGTTCCTCGGCCTCTTGGTCGCGTCCCTGCATGAGGTAGCCGTACTCGAGCCATTCGTTGTAGTGACCGCAGGATCTCGGCTCCCGTCCGCTCGCCACTCTGTCCCGGTCGCTGACCGCGTCGGCTCGCTCGTTGGCGCTGACGACGAGGTCCCACATTCCGAGGGCAAGAAAGATGTGCGAGGTCATGTGCTGGGCGTGGGCCGCGTCCGGGGCGATTTCCGAGTAGGCCAGTGCCGCCTTCAGTCCCAGGGAGGCGTGCGCCGGGTCGTCGAACGAATGAATCGTGTAGTGGGCCGCGCCAGGGTGATCAGGGTGAGTCGCGAGGAGCCCGGAGGAAATTGCGCCAGCCCTCATGTAGGTTCGATGTTCGCGGCCTTCGTGGGCCGTGCCCAGTACCGCCAGCGAGCGGAAAGCCGCGACCTCGGGGTCATCAGGGAAGGTGCGGTGCATATCGGCCATGGCGCGCTCGTACCGATCGTCCCGTTCCTCTTTCTCGCCCTCGCCGTAGAGGATCTCGACGGCGGCGAGCCACATCCGCTCTCTCTCGGTGGGGGCCATGGCCTGACGGTCATCGGGAGAAGCGGCCAGCCTGCCGAGCGCTTCGAGCGCCTCATCTCGGAATTGCTGATACCAGAGCGGGTAGTTCCAGGCCATCGCCTCGCCCCAGTACGCCATGGCGAAGTCGGGATCGGCATCCTGGGCCTCTCGGAAGGCTGACCGAGCAGCTGTATACTCGAAACTGTGCAACAGAGCGAGTCCCCTGAGAAACGGCTCCTGGGCTTCCGGCGCACCTGAATTCGGGAAGTTCACGGTGCCCAGCTGTCCCTCCTGGGCCTGCCCCGGCTGCGCCACGAGGATGGCGGATAGACACAGAAAGGCGATCAGACTGTACAGAACCCGCATCGGGGTAAACTCCTGCTCGTGTTCTCTGACGGACCGGCAAGCGCCCAAGCTCGCCCAACTGTCCCGGACGCGTAAGGCCTTCAACCGGCCGACGGGTCGTTCGCCTCGAAACCGATCTCCCGATGGGTGCCGTCGCAGAAGGGTTTGTTCTTCGAAGCGCCACAGCGGCACAGGGCCCCGGACGACCCCTCCGCGGACTCGCCGTCCGTGGCGGTGATCGTGAAACGTCCCTCCAGAACCAGCGGGCCGTCCGGCCGCAGCCTTACGGTGAGGTCGGCTGAATCGTCGTCGCCAGGCGGGCGGATCGTTGGATTCCCGATAACCCCAGGGTCACCGAAGCCGGCATCCGCGTGCCGTCCGTCGCAATACGGCTTGTTCTGGGAGGCGCCGCAGCGGCAGAAGGCCGCCCTGGTCTCACGTACGATTTCCCTGTGTTCCGCATCGAGGAGGACTATCGCCCCCCGGGCGTAGACGGGACCGTCTCGGGCTATCCGCAACTCGTTCTTCGGTGCCGGCCCTTCCTGCGGCTGGCCGTCGAGCCTCGCGTAGGTCAGGGCGCCGGTGGGGCACCGGCGGACCACAGCGGCAAGGTCCTCCGCTGCGGCCGCCCCTGCCTCTATCCACGGCTTCCGGTCCGGGTCGAACACCTCGGGGAGTCCGTGAACGCACTCCTCGGCGTGAATGCAGCGCTCGGCGTCGTACCCAACCCTGATCCCGTCTCCGTCGTAATGCCTGATCTTCCCCATGGAGCCCTTCCAGCGCGTGGTCCGTGACATGTTGCCCGGGCGTCCCGCCCGCCAAACCTGGAGAGTGGGCCGTGAACCTATCGCCAGCCGGTTCGCCGCAGCCAGATCTCGTAGTCCCGGTCCTTGGCGGGAGGATCGGCCGGTGGCCTGGAGCCCGTCTCGCCTTCAATGCTGTTGCGCCGGATCCCGCCGGCCATAGCTTCTCCTTCCACTAT
>JBDHBK010000272.1:0-4174 GCA_039592635.1 Gemmatimonadota bacterium | reverse complement strand
ACACGTCAGCACGGAACGGATCTTCACCGACTGCAGTCCCGCTTCCTCGATCGCCTCGGCCGCGTCATCCCCGATGATCTCACCGGCCTTCACGATCACTTCGTCGCTGATCAGGTCGACGATGTCCTCGCGGGCCACGTTGCCCACGACGCGATCGCCGAGCGGCTCGATGATGTCCTCGCCCTCCTTCAGGGCCGAGATCTCGAGTCCGAGAACGGTTCCACAGTCGTCCTCGTTCACCACGACGTCCTGCGCCACATCGACCAGGCGCCGTGTGAGGTATCCCGCGTCGGCCGTTTTCAGGGCCGTATCGGCGAGTCCCTTCCGCGCTCCGTGCGTCGAGATGAAGTACTCGAGCACACTCAGTCCTTCGCGGAAGTTGGCCCGAATCGGGCTCTCGATGATCTCGCCGATGCCTCCGGTCAGCTTCTTCTGCGGCTTCGCCATCAAGCCGCGCATCCCCGCGAGCTGACGGATCTGGGCCCTCGATCCTCGCGAACCGGACTCGAACATCATGTAGATCGGGTTGTAGCCGTCACGCGATGCGGACATACCCTTCACCATCGCGTCGGCCACATCGTTGTTCGCGTGAGTCCACGCGTCGATCACCTTGTTGTACCGCTCACCGAACGAGATCACACCCTTGTGGTACGCCCGCGTGAAGCGATCCACGTCTTCTTGTGCATCGGCCAGGATCGTGGCCTTTTCGGCGGGGATGACCATGTCTTCCATGCCGACCGACACACCGCCCTGCGTAGCGTACCCGAAGCCGAAGTTCTTCAGCTTGTCCAGGAACTCGGTGGTGCGTGACATCCCGGCGGCGACGAACACGTCGAACACCAGGTCGCCCAGCATTCCCTTGTTCATCACCGTGTTCTGGAACGGCAGTTCCGCGGGAATGATGTCGTTGAACATGATGCGGCCGACCGTCGTGACCACCCACTCGTCGCCATCCAGGTAAAGTGCGCCGCGGTGGTAGTCCGGCGTGCCCCGCTCCGTGCGCAGGTGCCCGTTCGCCAGCGCGAGCTCGATTTCCGCCGCGTCCGTGAACCTCGGCAGGTCATCGGTCGGCGTTAGCTGTTCGAATCCGACCGGCGCCTTGGTGACGAAGTAGCATCCGAGCACCATGTCCTGACTGGGCGCGGCGATCGGACGTCCATTCGACGGCTTGAGCACGTTGTTGCTCGACAGCATCAGAATGCGCGCCTCGAGCTGCGCCTCGAATGACAGCGGCACATGCACCGCCATCTGGTCTCCGTCGAAGTCCGCGTTGAACGCAGCACACACGAGCGGGTGAATCCGGATGGCCTTGCCTTCCACGAGGACCGGCTCGAAAGCCTGGATCCCGAGGCGATGCAGAGTCGGCGCCCGGTTCAGGAGTACCGGGTGGTCCTTAATGATGTCCTCGAGCACTTCGTAGACCTTGGGGTCATAGCGCTCGACGAGCTTCTTGGCGCGCTTCACCGTTTCGGCGTCGCCGCGTCGCTCGAGTTCGTGGATGATGAACGGCTTGAACAGCTCGACCGCCATCACCTTCGGAAGGCCGCACTGGTGCAGCTTCAGCTCGGGACCCACGACGATTACCGAACGCCCGGAGTAGTCCACTCGCTTTCCGAGCAGGTTCTGCCGGAACCGGCCCTGCTTGCCCTTGAGCATGTCGGACAGGGACTTCAGCGGCCGCTTCCCGCGCCCGCGGATCGCCTTCCCCCGACGCCCGTTGTCGAACAGGGCGTCCACGGCCTCCTGCAGCATCCGCTTCTCATTGCGCAGGATGACCTCGGGGGCCCTCATCTCCAGCAGCTTCTTCAGCCGGTTGTTCCGGTTGATCACCCGCCGGTACAGGTCGTTGAGGTCGGACGTGGCGAAACGGCCTCCGTCCAGCGGAACCAGCGGACGAAGGTCCGGCGGAATGACCGGAATCACGTCCATCACCATGTGTTCCGGGTTGTTGCGCTGCGCGGGGTCGCTGTCGCTGTTCCGGATCGCGTCGATGACCTTGAGCCTCTTCAGCTTCTTCTTCTTGCGCTGCTTGGAGGTCTCCGTGGCGACCTCGACCCGAAGGCGCTCCGCCTCGGCATCGACGTCGAGCTGGTTCATCAGCGTGCGTACGGCCTCGGCCCCGATCTCCGCACGGAACTCGGTGTCGCCCGCCTCACGCGCCAGGTCCGTATACTCCCAGTACTCGTCCTCCGTGAGCACCTGCCGGACTTCGACCTCCAGGCTTCCCGGGCTCGTGACCACGTAGGCGGCGTAGTAGATGACGCTTTCCAGGTCCCGCAGCTTCATGCCGAGCAGGTATCCCATCTGCGACGGCAGGGTCTTGAAGAACCAGATGTGCGCTACCGGAACGGCGAGCTCGATGTGGCCCATGCGTTCCCGGCGCACCTTCGACAGCGTGACCTCGACACCGCACTTGTCGCATACGTGCCCGCGGTACCGGATGCGCTTGAACTTACCGCAGTGGCACTCCCAGTCCTTGACCGGTCCGAATATCCGCTCACAGAACAGACCGTCCCGCTCGGGCTTGAAGGACCGGTAGTTGATCGTCTCGGGCTTGGTGACTTCACCATAGCTCCACGACCGGATCTCGTCCGGCGAGGCGATCTTGATCTGCATCCAGTCGAAGTCCGAAGAGCCGGCTCCGCGATGCCGGGGGAAGTCGATCATCCTGTCTGACCCCTCTGTCGCTTGAGAATCTTCATCCGCCGAAGATTGAATCGTCGGTGTCGCTGCCCAGCGTAACGCTGAGTCCGAGGGCCTGGAGCTCCTTCACCAGCACGTTGAAGCTCTCCGGCACACCCGGCTTGGGCAGGTTTTCGCCTTTCACGATCGCCTCGTACGCCCGGCTGCGGCCGGTGACGTCGTCGGACTTGACCGTGAGCATTTCCTGGAGCGTGTGCGCCGCGCCATAGGCCTCGAGCGCCCACACTTCCATCTCTCCAAAGCGCTGGCCGCCGAATTGCGCCTTACCGGCCAGCGGCTGCTGCGTCACCAGGCTGTAGGGCCCGATGGAGCGCGCGTGAATCTTGTCGTCCACCAGGTGGGAGAGTTTCATCATGTAGATCTCACCCACGGTGACATCGGCGTCGAACTGCTCGCCCGTGCGACCGTCCCTGAGCGTCATCTTCCCGCCCGGTGAGACGCCGGCCTTGAGCATCAGCTCCACGACGGCGGCATCAAGGCCTGATGTGATCGACTTCTTACCGACCAGGCCGGCGGCCGCCGGCCACCCGGCCTCTTTCAGTTTCGCGGCCGATGAGGCGCCCGAGGAGGCGCGCGCCACCTCGAGCACGTAGCCCCCGAAGTCCTGAAGGAACGCTTTCGCCGCCTTGTCCGCCCCGCTCGTGAGGTAGGCGTCGAGACTGCGACCGAGCCCCGCGGGGTAGCCGTTCTTCTTCGGCTGGAAGTCTCCCTCGAACGACTGGATCCCCCGGGCGAAGCCCTGGACCGTAGCCGCATCGACGGGCGGCAGTTCGACATCGCGCCCCAGGAAGTGGCCGGCCCAGGCCGCGCCACCGAGCTTCAACAGGGCGCCGATCTCGTCTTCCGTGGCCCCCTGGAACACCGGGGTCTGAGCCCGGAATCCGAGCTGGGCAGCCGCCCAGCCGAGGTGCGTCTCGAGGATCTGACCCACGTTCATTCGACTCGGTACGCCGAGCGGGTTCAGCACGATCTCGACTGGGGTCCCGTCGGGAAGCACGGGCATGTCCTCTTCCGGCACCACCCCCCTTGTTTCCATGGCGACCGGCCATCTTGTCGCCCACGGAGATCTTCCTCTTCTCGGCCAGGTAGACCTTCACCAGCTGCACCACTCCGGGCGACAGTTCGTCGGCCTGGAACACCCGGTCGATGGACTCTTCGGTGCGCTCGCGGATGCGCTCGATGCGACGCTTGGCCTCGTCGATCACGCGGCGGGCGCGTCGGTTGGCGACGTCGTTCTTCACCTTCAGAGTGGTCAGATCGATCTCGGTGAAATCGAGATCTCCGAGCGCTCTCTTCCCGAGCTTCGCGCCCTCCTTCAGGAGCGGCTCGATGGTACCTCGCCGGAGCAGCAGCGCCACGGTCTGGCCCTCGAGCAACGTCTCCAGCTCTTCGTCCCTGGCTTCCGTGATCCGCGTTATCTCTTCGCGCTCGGTCTCACGGAGCCTGGCGATGCGCTCGCCGTGCTCTCGCT
>JBDHBK010000271.1:0-3853 GCA_039592635.1 Gemmatimonadota bacterium | reverse complement strand
CCTGAATGCCGGCGGGGTGACCGTGTCCTACTTCGAGTGGTTGAAGAACCTGTCTCACGTCCGGTTCGGACGGATGGAGAAGCGTTTCGACGAGAAGGCGCACCGCCAGCTGCTCTCGGCCGTCGAGCAGGCCACCGGAGCGAGCTTCTCCGACTATGACCTGGAGAGCTACGTGGTGGGGGCGGACGAGTTGGACCTGGTTAACTCAGGCCTCGAAGAAACCATGATCAACTCGTTCCACCAGGTGCGGGAGGCCCAGAAGAGCAACGGAGACGATCTCGACCTTCGAACGGCCGCCTTCGTGAACTCGATCGACAAGATCGTGGTGTGCTACGAGGAACTGGGGATATTTCCCTAGATCGCCGTTGCGGCGGGCGGGATCAGAACTTGAAGCTGAAGGTAATCCACCGGGCGGAAGATACCGCCTGCAAGTCGGGTCCCAGCCGTTGCTCCTCGAACCAGTTCCAAATGGTGGTAGAGGACAGGTAGCCCAGGATGCTGCCGGCCAGGACATCAGACAGCCAGTGCTTGTCAGCGTACAGGCGGCTCCAACCGGTGATCCCTGCCAGGGAAAAGAACGTCACGTAGGCCCACCCCTGGTCGATCTGCCTGGCGACGATGTTCGAGATCCCGAAGGCGCTCCAGGCGTGTCCTGAGATGAACGAGGCCCGGTCGTTGGCCGTGGTGAATGGCTTGAAGCTGAACTGGCCCTCACCGAGTTCTGGTCGGGCGCGACCCGCGATCATTCGGGCTGGCTGCTGAACGAGCCCCACGAGCAGCAGGACGTCCATCATCATCATGCCGGTGTCCCTCACTCCATCCGAGCCGAAGGCCACGCCAGCCCCGTACGTGAGGAGGGTGGCCGGCACGGTGACGAGGGGAGTCCCATACCAGTACCCCATGCGCTCGAGCACGTCACCGACTTTGCCGCGTGAACCCTGAATCGAGTTCCGCAGGTCCCCTTCAAAGATGGTCGAAGCGGCAACGCCCCCGGTGATCAGGCCGGCGGCTACCCAATCATCCGAATCCCAGCGGCCCGGAGCACTCAGTGTGTGAGTGAACGCATCCCATACCTCGTCCATATCGGATGCGAACGAGCGCTGGTCCGCTGCAGTAACGCCGACGTTCTGCACAGTCGCCCATTGCGCCGCGACCGGATGCGGCGGCAAGAGGACGAGTGCGCCGAACACCGAAAGCGCGGTGCGCTTCAAAAGGCGAACGACCATTCCAGGTACAGCGCGGTCGTTTCCTCGCTGACGCCCAGCTCCAAGGAGACGATGTTCATGGTGCCGAGAAGCCCCCACCAGAGACCGCCTCCGAAGCCCCAGTGAGCGAAGCCGGGCGAAGCCCCGTCGACCCAGACACGGCCTACATCCGCGAATCCCAGCAGGCCCCACATGGACGGCATGAGGAACTGACCGTCCAACAGGTGAAGTCGAAGCTCGGCAGACCCGTACAGAGATGCGTCGCCCGCGAAGCGGCCGGCGCGCCAGCCGCGCAACGTCTCGGGCCCGCCGACGAAAGCCGCATCGTACCATGGAAAGTCGCCCCAGACCTTCTTTCCACCGATCCTGGCCGCGCCGTGCGTGGCGCCCTTGAGCACCGGAATCTGAAGATAGCCGCGCATCTCTCCACCCAGCCACCCGTATGGCTCCACGAGATCCATCCAGTCCGGAAAATAGCGCCCCTCGGCGGTCAACGAAGCTCCTGTGAGTTTGGGTATTTCCCCCGTCCACTGGATGCGGATGTTCCGGCGGGAATCCCACTCGAAACGGGCCAGGGCACCGGCCTGCCAGGTGTCATCGGTTCCGTAGAGACCGGGCAGGTTGCTGATGAAGCTCTCCGGATCATCTTCGGTCCGTGAGAAGCTGATGACCGGCCCGATCGCGAAGCCGGTCGAATTGCCGGGAAACGAACCGATAGCAAGCTCCAGGCCCGATGCGTTTCTATGCACCTTTGCGGAGTTGTGGCTGATCTCGGGTGAGTCGTTGCCGAATCCGTAGAAGTTCAGCACGTCGAAACTGCTCGAGTACACCTGGCCCATCACGAAGGCATTCGAGTTCTCGAATCGGAAATCACCGTCCAGCCTGATCTCGTACTTGAGTTCCGTGGCCAGGGCTCCGAACAGGCCAACCTTAGAGGCGTACGGCTCCTTGCGGAACCCGTAGTCGAACCACGTCTTGCCCGCGCCGAGCTTGAACCCGTAGTCGGAGGTCAGTCCGATGGTTGCGCGGGGAAGGCTCCATCGACCCCAGTCGCGATATGGAGGATCCATCGGGTCCGGAATCTCGTCCGGGTCCCCGTAGTCACGTGTGTCGACCCTTCCTGCCCGCTCTCCCGTGATCCGGGCGTCGCCGTCCACATCGTAGACACTGACGCCGCGCGTATCGGTCTCGAAGTGCACGGCGTCGTCTCCCCGCCCCCCTATCAGACGCACCTTCATGGGAAGCTCTGAGCCGGCGTGAATGGTCACTCGGTCGTCGCCGCCGCCCAGATAGACCCGCACTTCCTTCGTTTCCTCCCGCCGGAATATCCGCCGGAAATAGGGCTCCGCATCCCGAGCCCCGACGACGAGTTCGATCGAGTCGTCCCCCACGCCCGTGATCCAAACGTCCTCCGGCTCGGAGGTGGCGTGCATATCCACCTCGCGGGACATCAGAAGGTAGAAGCGGTCGGCCGCATCGGGCAGCCTGACGCGCCGCTCCCTGAGCTTCTCTCCGATCCACCCGGCATCGAGGTCGTAGTAGTCCTGCGGGAGGCGACGAAGGGCGGCCTCCACCACCTCGTCATCAAGTACGAGAGCGAGTCGACTGGCCGTCGAGTCGAACGCGGCACGATCGAGGTCAGCGAGGAACCGTCGGTCCAGGAAGCGCGCGTTCCAATGCAGGCTCAGAGGATCGAAGGACGATCCGAAGCCGGTCAGTTGCGGAACGAACACCTGCGCCAGACGGGGCAGAACACCGTCCAGTCTCGAGAAGGCCTGGTCGCGGTCAAGAGGAATCGGGTACCACAGGTGTGAGTCGCCGCGATCGTACTCGGCCCAGCGCCATTGGTTGGGATGACGGTCCCAATCTCCGACGTAGAAGTCCAGGAGCCGAGCCTTCAGGAATTCCCTGGAGTCCACCCGGTCGGCGCTGGAGCCCACGAGTCGAGCCACCAGGGTCTGCGTGCCCACGACCTCGAGTGGCGGCCCCATGGACAGCAGGTCCGAAAGACCTTCGTCGGCAGCTTCCTCGATCATTCCCGGCAACCCGCGAAACGTTTCACGAAACTCTCCGAGACCGGGTTCGTCGGCAAAAGTGACCAGCTTCGGAGCCGGGTGTGGAATCCCCGCGGCTGTAGCCAGAGGTGAGACGATCATCTCCCCGAGCGGGTGCTGGGAGCTTATCTGGTCACGGAGAACGTCCATCGCGATCGAGTTTCGGAGGACGGGCGGAAGCACTGCGGACGGTTCTTTGTCGAGTGACCGAAAGTAGTACTGCCGACCATCGACTCCGTTCAGGCGAAGGGTGCGGCTCTGCCGCCCGCCTGTCGTGCCGACGGGTGTGACGCCGCCAGTGAACGCAGCGCAATCGAGCACTTCAGCACGGATCGTGGTGGTCCACGCTTCCCGGTAGTGGTCTCCCCACCAGAACCGCCACCATCCGCTGGCGGCGTATTGGGCTCCCGGGATCACATCGACCGAGTCGCGGCCGGTGCTCGGTACCTGTCCGGAGACCGTACCGGGCAGCCACGAGACCACGAGAACCGCATAGAAAAGCCGTTTCATCGGATAGCCGCCTCTGCTGGATCGGCTCTCCGGTTCGTCACTGAATCGCCTGGGGGGCGAGACGATCAGCGACGGCCGCGGGTG
>JBDHBK010000270.1:0-3864 GCA_039592635.1 Gemmatimonadota bacterium | reverse complement strand
CTCCACAGCTCCGTCTCGGTGATCGTCTCGTCCCCGAATTCGTCGCGAGCGACTTCGTATCCCCACTCGCGGAATGCACCTTCGGTGAACTTCATGATGTTGCCCTTGTGGACCAGGGTCACCGACTTGCGACCGTTTCGAATCGCTTCCCTGATGCACATGCGGACGAGGCGCTTCGTCCCGAACTCGGAGATGGGCTTCACGCCGATTCCGCTGTTCTCCCTGACCGCGCATCCCATCTCGTCGTTGAGGAAGGAGCGGACCTTCTCGGCGTCCTCGGTTCCCGCTTCCCACTCGATCCCCGAGTAGACGTCTTCCGTGTTCTCGCGGAAGATCACCACGTCGAGCTTCTCTGGGGCCTTCACGGGTGACGGCGTACCCTTGATCCATCGACTCGGGCGCACGCACGCGTACAGGTCCAGCTTCTGCCGAAGCGTGACGTTCAAGGACCGGATCCCGCCTCCGACAGGCGTGGTCAGTGGCCCTTTGATCGAAACCGCGAACTCCTCGATCGCCTGCAGGGTTTCCTGCGGCAGCCACTCACCCGACAGTTCGAGAGCCTTCTCACCCGCGTATACTTCCATCCACTGGATCTTGCGATCCGTGCCATAGGCGGCTTCGACCGCACCATCAAACACCCGGACCGCGGCGGCCCAGATGTCGGGCCCCATTCCGTCTCCTTCGATGAACGGCACGATCGGGCGATCCGGCACTACCGGACCTTCAGGAGTGACGGTGATGCGATCTCCCTCAGGTACTTCAGCGAAGCGATATTCAGAAGACATTCTCTAAGCTCCCCGGACAAACAATGTGATCAGCGTCGGTCGATGGGCACCCAGGGCCGGTCCAACTCGCCTGTGTACTCCGCTCGCGGTCGAATGAGTCTGTTGTGCATATGCTGTTCCATCACGTGTGCCGCCCAACCAGCGGTTCGGCCAACCGCAAACAAAGGCGTGAAGAGGTCGATCGAGAGGCCAATGGAGTAGTACACCGTGGCGCAGTAGAAATCTACGTTGCAGTGCAGGCCCTTGCGTTCCAGCAGCTCCTCTTCCAGCGTCCGCGACACACCGTACCACGGCGAGTCGCCGGATTCGAGGCTCAGCTCCTCGGCCATCCGACGCAGGTGCGTTGCCCGCGGGTCCTCGGTCCGATACACCCTGTGGCCGAACCCCATGATCTTCCGCTTCTCTTCCAACGCCCGGTCCACGTAGGAACGCACGTTACCCGAAGTCCCGATCTCTAGCAGCATTTCCATGGCCTTCTCGTTCGCGCCACCATGGAGCGGCCCCTTCAGCGCGGAGATCCCGGCCGTGATTGCCGAGTGCATGTCGGCCAGCGTCGAGGCCACTACTCGCGTCGTGAAAGTGGACGCGTTCAGCCCATGCTCAAGGTAAAGAAGCCATGACGTGTCGAGGGCCCTGGCTGCGGTCTCGCTTGGCCTGGTGCCGCTCAGCATGTAGAGGAAGTTGGCCGCGTGATCCAGTTCCGGATCCGGGTCGACCGGGTCCAGGTCTCTTCGGATGCGGTCGAAAGTGGCCACGATCGTCGGCAGCTGCGCGACCAGGCGACCCGCCTTCCTGAGATCGGCGTCATGGGAAATGTCTTCCGCTTCGGAGTCTACCTGTCCCAGCGCGGAGACCGCCGTTCTGAGTGCTGCCATGGGCGCGGCGTCGGCGGGAAGACAGCCAAGTGCATCGATGACCGCCGGCGGGAGCGCTCGCTGCCCTGCGAGAGTCCCCTCGAAAGCAGCCAGCTCGATAGCCGTCGGGAGAGCATCGTACCACAGCAGGTAGACGGACTCCAGATACGAGGCGTGCTTCGCCAGTGCATGTACGTCGTATCCCCTGTACCACAGCCGGCCTTCCGCCCCGTCGATGAAGCTCAGGCCGGTCTCCGCGGCGACGACGCCCGCAAGTCCTCTGGTGTTCTGGTCTGTCATGTTGATCCTCGGCAGGACCTGCTCAAGAGTGTCCACGAAAAAGAGGCGCAACTCCCGGTTCCACGGGTGTTACGCCCCTTGCTCGAATGATCCGAGCCCGCGCGCGCTATCTGATGGCCGGATCCGGTTCGGCGACGCTGAAGCGGCTCTTCAAGTCCTCAACGCTTAGGCTCTCGAAGGAACCCGCAGGCAGCTTGATCCGCCGCTGCGCCTGGGCTGGGTCGGAGAAGCACACGAAAATTACGGACTCATTGTCGTCCTTGACTCCGGTCTTGTCGGGATCGGGCCAGAAGACGTCCCGCGAAGCGAGCCATGCCTTCCACCGTCTACCGCTGTCGTCCCGGAAGTGCTTTGTCATTCAAACCTCGAAGTTGGGTCAAAACGAGAACTACAGAGCAAACAAATATACCATCTGGAGGCGATCATGTCCACCGACTCGCCCTACACTAGAAACAACATTATGCCCCGGTCGTAACGCATTGCTAAGCAACTGGTTGACCGATTCGTACTGCATCTCCTCACCAGTTGACTGGCTCGTGGTTCTTCCCTGGTGGGCGCCCACCGTCTAGACTCCTTGCCGTACCGATCACCACGCACGTTCAATCTCGCCGCAGAGGAATGCCATGACAGTCCTGAAACCCTCCCTGGTGAGCACGGTCGGGCTGGCCGCCGTCGCGTTCGCTTCCCTGTCGACGGCCGGCCCTGCCATGTCGCAGGTGCTCGAGAGACCGCTGCGCCCCGTACACACGTACTCGATCGTAGCGCGCGACGCCGCAACCGGAGAGCTGGGGGTGGCAGTGCAGTCGCACTGGTTCTCAGTGGGCTCCTCCGTGGCATGGGCTGAGAGTGGAGTCGGAGCGATTGCCACGCAGTCCTTCATCGACCCGTCGTATGGCGCCAACGGACTCGTGTTGATGGGCACGGGAAAAGGCGCTGACCAGGCCCTCGCCGGGCTGGTCGCGGCCGACGCGCACCCCGAGGTCCGGCAGGTCGGGATGGTGGACGCGCGCGGAGGTACCGCGGTCCATACCGGGCGACTGGCGATTCAGTACGCATGCGATTTCGAGGGCGAGACCTTCACGGTGCAGGCCAACCTGATGCACCACGCCACCGTGTGCGATGCCATGGTGGGGGCGTATACGAAGGCCACGGGAGATCTGGCGGACCGCCTGATGGCGGCGCTCGAGGCGGCTCAGGCGGAGGGTGGCGACATTCGAGGGCGGCAGTCGGCGGCCATCCTGGTGGTCGCGGCGCAGCCGTCGGGCAAGCCGTGGCAGGATCGAGTTTTCGATCTGCGCGTCGAAGACCACCACGAACCTCTGGTTGAGCTTGCCCGGTTGCTGTCCGTCGCCCGAGCGTATCGCCACATGAACGAGGGAGACGAGCAGGTCACGCAGGGGAATATCGACGCTGCCGTGGAGGAGTACGAGCGTGCAGAGGCGCTGCTGCCCGGCGAGTCGGAGCCGATCTTCTGGCACGCCGTAACGCTCGCCAGCGTCGGGCGAGTCGACGAATCCCTACCGCTTTTCGAGGAGGCCTACAGGCTGCGTCCCGAGTGGCGGGAGCTGGTTCCGCGTCTCGCCCCGGCACAGCTGCTGCCGGACGATCCGGAGATGATCGCCAGGATCGTAGCCGCCGGCCGCTGAGGACCGGGTACGCGGACGGCCCGGTCCGATCAGGCGGGGTCGTTCGGGGTCTCGTCCAGCTCTGGAAGCCGGCAGAAGTATGCGAGCGTGCCCCCGATGCCGGTGATCAGGATGGCCAGTATCGCGGTGACCAGGATGTACATGTATTCCCCTGTGTCCGTTGCTCGGTTCAAGCCACCTCGCCAGCGGCTTCGGCGGACGAGTATGAGGTGGTCGGGACTCCCTGTCCAGTGCGACCTGCGACCTTCGGGTAGCCACCCGCAAAAACCGTTGCCCGGC
>JBDHBK010000269.1:0-3874 GCA_039592635.1 Gemmatimonadota bacterium | reverse complement strand
CGGATCGCCGATGTTGATGACGAGGCTGGCCCCCCCGAGCACGGACATGGCCACAGCCGACAGCCCGACGGGTCCCGAACCCTGTACGAGCACCGTCGACCCCATCGGAAGTCCGCTGCGATCCACCGCGGCGAAACCCGTAAACAGCCCACACCCGCCCCCGATCACGTCGTCCGCCCCTAGCGGCTCTGGCAGCTTGAATACGTGGACACCGGGTTTCAGGTAGATCCGCTCGGCCCAGCCCCCCAGCGGTCCGTCGTGTGCAGAGTAGGTGATCCCGTACACGCGGCGACTCGGGCAGCGGTTGGGCTGACCGGCCACGAGGCAGAACCAGCAGGTGTTGCAGGTCTCGTGCACGTCGTAGAACGTCACGACGTCGCCGGGTGTGAGTGGATCGCCGATGAAATCCGTCACGTCTCCGCCGGTCTCCAGCACACGCCCGACGCTTACATGCCCGGGAACGATCGGATAGGGCACACCCGCGAGTCGTCCGTGGCTCAAGTGCACGTCCGTGCCGCAGACCTCGCTGGCGACGGTCTCGAGGAGAACGGCGCCCTCTTCGATCACCGGGTCGTCGAGCGACCACATTTCAATCGGCCTCTGCGGGCCCACCATGACAGCTGCTTTGATCGGCATGCTCACAAGTATAACCGCGCGAGATCGTGGAACAAACGCGGCCACACTCCCTAGACATAGGGACAGACCCCTTTCCGAGGCTGTTCGTGAGCAAGCTGATTTCGAAACTCGTGCCTCTGTTCGATGAGGTTCGTCGTCGCCGCCTGTTCCGGGTCGTGATTCTCTACGTCCTGGTCGGGCTCGCTGCACTGGAAGGTGCCGGCAACCTGGGTTCGGCGCTCAACTTCCCGGGCTGGACCGACACGCTGGTGGCGCTGGTCGTACTGGCCGGATTCCCCATCGCCATTCTCGTCGGCTGGTTCTTCGACTTCACGACGAGCGGATTCGTTCGCACGGGTCCCGCAGTGACAGCCGTTCCACCTCCAATTCGGTCAGAAGCTCAGTTGCGCGGCGCGGCTCAGTCCGTCGCTTACCCGGCCGTCCGCAAGCCTCCCGATCGTAAGTCGATCGCGGTGCTCCCGTTCGTGGACATGAGCCCGGACGGAAGCCAGGAGTACTTCGGGGATGGGATCGCCGAGGAGATCATCAACGCCCTGACCCGGATCGAGGACCTCAGGGTCCTGGCCCGGACTTCGTCGTTCGCCTTCAAGGGACGGGAGATACAGGTCAAGGAGATCGGAGCTCGGCTGGGCGTGGGATGCCTGGTCGAGGGGAGCGTTCGCACAGTCGGCGACCAGGTCCGGATCACCGCGCAGCTGATCGACTGTGAGCATGGATACCACCTCTGGTCCGAGCGGTACGATCGTGAAATGAGCGATGTTTTCTCGATCCAGGACGAGGTGGCACGCGCCATCGTGGAAACGCTCAAGGTAAAGCTGGGAACCGGGGTGGCGATTGTTCGGCCGGGTACCGCAAACCTCGAGGCCTACACCCTGTACCTGCAGGGGAGGTATCACTGGAACCGGCGCACGGCGACCGAGCTGGAGAAAGGGATCGAGCTGTTCCGGAAGGCGATCGCCATCGATGATCGGTACGGTCTGGCCTGGGCCGGTCTGGCCGATTCCTACAGCATCCTCGGGTGGTATCGTCACCTCTCGTCGATCGAGGCGTACACCAAGACCGTGTCTGCGGCTTCATCTGCTGTCGCGCTGGATGATTCGTTGGCCGAGCCTCACACGTCGCTCGCCTACGCCCGGTTCATGTACGGCTGGGACTGGACGGGTGCCGAGGAGGGGTTCCGTGCGGCACTGAAGCGAAACCCGGACTACGCGGTAGCTCGCCACTGGTTCGGGGAGTTCCTGGTGGCCATGGGACGTTTCGACGAGGCCCTGGAGCAACTCGATACCGCGCACGCCCTCGATCCGCTCTCGCCCACCATCGGGTTCGGCGTCGGCTGGGTGCAGTACTTCCTGGGCGACTACCGGGCGGCGATTCGCCGGTACGAGCAGGCTCTGGAGCAGGACCCCGAGTTCGTTCTCGCGCCCTGGTTTCTCGGTCCCGCCCTGGTACAGGCCGGCGAGTACGACAGGGCGATCGAGGTATGCAAGAGCTGGATACCCAGGGTGCGGCGCAAAAACGGCCTCACCGCTCTTCTCGCATTTGCCCAGGCCAGGGCGGGGCTCCTCGACGAGGCAGGGGCGACCCTGGCAGGGCTCGAGAAACTGCCTTTGGGCAAGGAGGTGGCCCCGGATCATCTCGCGCTCGTGTACATCGGCCTCGGAGACCTGGACCGGGCGTTCGAGAGCCTGAACGTGGCCCTGCGCCAGCGCGCGTGGTACCTGGTATTCCTCAACGTGGACCCCTCTTTTGAGCCCCTTCGCGCCGATCCCCGGTTCGCCCGCCTGGTGAGCGAAGTCGGCCTGGACGACGTGCCCGGCCCAGCCACTGCCTGAGGTCAATTCGGCCCCTCAGAATCGATAGTTCATACAACGGTTGCGTATGGCGCCGGGGTGGCGGATCCTCCAGTCTGGTATTCACCCTTCACCAGCGGTCCGGAATGAGCCACGAAGGCGTCATTCAGTTCGAGGCGAATCACGAAAGGCGTGAGTTGGAAACGCGCCGCTACGGTGAACTGGTGTGCGAACTGATCGCGTGGCGAGAGATCATGGCCCTCACGGGGCTCGTGGGGCAGGAGCCCGGCCTGTACGAGGGCGCCGGGTACGGCAACGTAAGCGCCCGGGTCGGCCCGCGTAGCGCGGCGACCGGCAGGCGCTCCTTCCTCATCACGGGCTCCCAGACTTCGGGTAACCGGTGCATCGGCCTGCGCGATTTCGCCGTCGTGGACGAATACGACTACAGGGCGAACCGGGTGCGAAGCCACGGTTGCGCGGTGCCTTCCTCGGAGTCGATGACGCACGCCGCCGCATACGATGCAAGCCCGCTCGTCCGTAGTGTGCTCCACGCTCACAGTCCCGTGTTGTGGCGCCGCAGGCGGGCGCTGGGTCTGCCTGAGACGGACCCCTCGGTACCGTACGGCACACCGGAAATGGCCCTGGAGGTGAGGCGCCTGTACCGGGAGACCGTTCTCCCTGAACGCCAGATCTTCGCCATGGGCGGACACGAAGACGGAATCGTCGCGATCGGGCGGAGCACGGAGGACGCGGGCGCTGTACTGCTCCGCTGGCTGGCTCGGGCGTATGGCACGGCGTGTGGTGAGGGTGACGGGGTAATCTGCTCGGCCTGACGCAATTCGCCGTGCCGAACGGCGGGCCTTTCCGTATGCTACCAGCGATGCAGCGCCTCCGTCTGTACCTCGTCATGGCGAGCGCTGCACTCACTCTCTCGCCGAACGGATCCCTGGCCCAGGAGCCCGTCGACCTGGAGCTGGGCGACGAGGTGAACTACCCGTGGACCCTTTCGACGGCGGACGGCGGATTCGGCTCCGGCTCTGCCGGAGATCAGAGCAGCCGGGTGCTGACGGTCCCGGTGTCTATCTGGCTTCGGAGGCTCACCGACGGCCGGAAGCTGGGACTTCGCCTCCGGATCACGGGTGTGATAGGGTATCAGGACTTCGAACGCCTCGAGGATTTCGATGTAGAGAGCATTCGCCTCGGCGGCGTGTTCCCCGGGATCGAATTCCTGGTTCCGCTCAGCGATCGTTCCATGCTCCGCCCCTTCGTGGACATCGGGGTCGGCCTGACCAACACGGAAATCGACGAACTGCTCCTCACGACCTTTGGTCTTCGGACGGCGTTCGTATTTCCATGGAAGCGATGGGAGCTGGGACTCGAGCCCCGCGCCCAGGTCGGCCTTACGTGGGCCAACACCGACCTGGTGGACGACGAGTACGCCATGATCA
>JBDHBK010000268.1:0-3883 GCA_039592635.1 Gemmatimonadota bacterium | reverse complement strand
CCGGAACCCGAACCCGAGGGCCGTCGATGTCTCGGGCTCCCAGTGCAGGCTGGCATCGCTCAACTGGAGCTTGGAGAGCGCCTCTCGAAGCTCTTCGAACTGGTCCGTGTCTGTCGGATACAGCCCCGCGAATACGACAGGCTTGGCCTCCTGGTAGCCCGGGAGAAGATCCGGGGCCCGATCCGCCGCGTCGAACACGGTGTCTCCGACCCGGGTGTCCGAGATGCGCTTGATCTGGGCGGTCAGGTACCCGACCTCGCCCGTGTTCAACTCCCCTACGGGTTGGAATCCGAGGCACATGTAGCCGGCCTCATCCACCTCGTACTCCGCCGTGCTCGCCCCGAACCCCACGGTCATGCCCTTCTTGATCGAACCATCGACCACGCGCAGAAGGGGCACGGCGCCACGGTACTTGTCGTACATCGAATCGAAGATCAGGGCCCTCAGAGGTGCCTCGGGATCCCCGGAGGGTGGCGGCACCCGGTGCACGATGGCCTCGAGAATTTCGGCCACCCCGGTGCCCATCTTGGCCGAAGCCAGCAGCACGTCTTCAGGCTCGACTCCGATCAGTTCACAGATCTCATCGCGCCTTCTCTCCGGCTCCGCGGCCGGAAGATCGATCTTGTTCACCACCGGGATGATCTCGAGCCCGGCGTTCAACGCGAGGAACAGATTCGAGATCGTCTGGGCCTCGATGCCCTGGCTCGCATCCACCACCAGCAGGGCGCCCTCGCACGCCTCCAGGCTCCGGCTGACCTCGTAGGTGAAGTCGACGTGTCCCGGCGTGTCGATCAGGTTGAGCTGGTATTGATTTCCGTCCGAGGCCCGATACGGGAGACGAACCGCGTTCAGTTTGATCGTGATCCCACGCTCCCGCTCCAGGTCCATCGAGTCGAGGACCTGCTCCTTCATCTTGCGGGTCTCCACGGCGCCCGTCACCTCCAGCAGCCGATCGGCGAGCGTCGACTTGCCGTGGTCGATGTGGGCCACAATGGAAAAATTGCGAATCAGGTTCTGCGGCACGTTGTCCTCTTCACGCGGGTCATGAGCCCGCGAATATAGACCTTCAGATCTCTATCGTCAGCCCATCCCACGCGGGCATCACACCGGCGGGGAGTCGTGATTCCAGATCCGCATGATCGACCCTGTGGGTCAGGTGCGTCAGGTAGGTCGTCCCGGCCTGGAGTCGCCGGGCGGCCTCGAGCGCCTCTTCCACGTTGAAGTGGGTGGGGTGCGGGTTCCCATACCACAGAGCGTTGATCACCAGCACCGGCACGCCCTGCAGCGATCGAACGGCGCTGTCTGGCACCTCCTTCGCATCCACGATGACGGCCAGGTCACCGACCCGGAAACCGTAGCTCCGGAACCAGCCGTGCGGAAACGCGATCGTCTCCAGGTCGAAACCGGCGGCGTCGATGCGATCCCGGTCTTCGAACGTCACCAGATCGAGGCCCGGGATGCTGCTCCCCGGAGTGGTTCTCGCGTCCGGCCCCCAGAAATACGCGAAGCGGGTCCTGAGTTCTTCTTCATACTCGGCGGCCACGTACACGGGCAGCCGCGAACCCGCCCGGTTGGTGAACGCCCGCAGGTCATCGATTCCGTGCACGTGATCGGCGTGCGCATGGGTGATGAACACCCCATCCAGGCGATCGACCTTGGCCGCGAGGAGCTGGAGCCGGAGTTCCGGCGGCGTGTCCACCAGCAACCGCCGTCCCCCATCCTCCAGCAGCAGGCCGTGCCGGGTGCGCCAGTTGCGCGGGTTGTCCGACGTGCAAACGTCGCAGTCGCACCCCGGCACCGGGACCCCGAACGACGTTCCGGTTCCGAGAAAGGTCAGCTTCATGACCTCACAGCGTCTCCACGCGCATGTAGTTCGTGGTTCCCGGCACGTCGAACGGCATGCCCGCGGTGACCACGCACTGTCGGCCAGGCTCCGCGAGTCCGTGCTCGAACGCGTAGCTGCGAGCCCTCGCCAGCATGGACTCGTAGCTCACGGGCTCGTCGTGGTAGATCGGCACCACCCCCCAGGCCAGGGCCAGTTGACGGTAGGTGCGTACCTTGTCGGTAACGGCGAGAATCGGCACGCGGGGCCGCTGGGCGGCCAGCAGCCGCGCCGTGAATCCGCTCGTGGTGAGCGTGATCAGGAACGGAGCGCCAAGCCGGTGCGTCGCCTCGACCGCGGCCCCGGCTATGGCTCCGGGCACCGTTCGGTGCACGCCGGAGCGTACGAGCGGCGCTCCCACGTCGGACGGGTTCTCCAGAAACCCTGATTCACTCTCGATCCGCCTGGCCACGCGGTCCATCGCCTGCACTGCCTCGACCGGGTATCCACCCACTGCGGTTTCGCCCGAGAGCATGACCACGTCCGTACCGTCGAGCAGGGCGTTCGCCACGTCGGACACCTCGGCCCGGGTGGGACGCGACGTGAAGGTCATGGATTCCAGCATCTGCGTGGCCGTGATCCCGATCGATATCGACTCCTGGCTCAGTCGGAGCACCCTCTTCTGGACGATCGGAACCTCTTCGAAATCGAGCTCCACGCCCAGGTCCCCCCGGGCCACCATCACCCCGTCTGCCAGCGACAGGATCTCCATCAGGTTCCGGACGGCCTGCTCCTTCTCGATCTTGGCGATGATCAACACATCGTCCTGCACCATCTCACGGAGCACCGCCAGGTCAGCGGCCCGACGGACGAAGCTGAGGGCCACGTAGTCCACGCCCTGTTCGATCGCGAATTCGAGGTCGAGCCGGTCCTTGCGCGTCAGGCTTGGCACGGCGAGGGCCTTGCCCGGCAGGTTGAGGCCCTTGCGAGACAGAAGTACGCCGTTGGTGCGCGCCCGTGCTGCAACGCGGGTTCCGGCCACCTCCTCGACGACGAAAGCGATGCGCCCGTCGTCGAATAGGAGTCGGTCTCCCGTCTCCATCTCGCTCGCAAGGTCGGGATAGGTGATCGGGATCGCACCTCCCGAGGCACCCGCGTCCGCATCGTGCAGAGCCTCGAACACGTAGACCTCGCCCTTGGCGATATCGAGCGGCCCTGGAAGCACGCCGACCCGGATCTTGGGACCCTGCAAGTCGGCCAGCACGGCCAGCGGGCGGCCTACATCGCGGGCTACCTCGCGCGCCAGTGCGATCGTTCGGGCCGCGTCCTCGTGAGAGCTGTGTGAGAAGTTCACGCGAACGGCGTCCATTCCGGCGTCCACCAGGCGCCGAAACGTCTCCGGATCCCGCGACGCGGGTCCTATCGTGCAGATGATCTTGGCGCGACGAATCACCGCGGGCTGTCCTCGCATTCAGGGTTCGGGTCGGGTCCACCGGCCGCTGTCGCGTGCCGCCACCCTTCTCTCCCGACAAGATAGCGCCCACACCGTTGCCGGCGTCCATTCAAAAAAAAAGGCCCGGCCCCGCACACACGGGAGCCGGGCCTCGTCCTGCCACTCGGTCAGGCGTGCAGCGCAGCGTCCAGCGTCAACTCCGGCCGGTGGTCGAGCAACCAGCGGTGCAGACTCATGAGGCCGCGCAGGGGTACGCATTCCAGAGCGCTCGGTTCCAATCCCGGTATGATGCACGCCGCCGCCCGGCGACAAAAATACGTCTTCTGCTTCTGCCTCTGCTCCAGCGACAGATTCGTCCCCCCCGGAATGTCCGGGATGGGCTCGAGCAGGCGGCGATAGCTGAACACTTCCCGCGGAGAAAAGTGATCCGGGATGTGGTACGCTTTGCCGTCCAGCTCGAAAGATCCGTCTCCGGTGATGAACAGAAGGTCCGGCATCGCTACAGCCATAGCACCAGCTCCTTGCCACGGTCGGCACCTCCGCGCGGGGCGGGAGGCGAGGACATGAAACGCTTCCGTCTCTATCAACCAGGCGACGCATCGGCCGCC
>JBDHBK010000267.1:0-5610 GCA_039592635.1 Gemmatimonadota bacterium | reverse complement strand
TCTACCTTGAGCTTCGCAACCGGCATGTCGACTCGACGGTGACCCGCCCGGTTCGCGTTGCGAACCCGCGTCAGCATGTCGGCAATGGGATCATTCATGCTCATGTCTTACCAACTCGCCTTTCGCACACCGGGGATCTCGCCCCTGAGCGCCATCTGCCGGAAGCAGATCCTGCACAGGCCGAACTTCCGCATGTAGGCCCGCGACCGCCCGCACCTCTGACACCGCCGGATCGTCCGTGCGCTGTACTTCGGCTTGCGATTCGCCTTCGCAATAAGGGACTTCTTAGCCATTACTGTTCTCCGACCTTCGTTAAACCACTACCGGGGTCTCGCCACGGAAGGGCATGCCCATTTCCCGCAGCAGCACCAGCGCTTCGTCGTCTCGGTCCGTCGTCGTCACGAACGTGATGTCCATCCCGTGTACGCGGACGATCTCGTCGTAATCCACCTCCGGGAACACCATCTGCTCCCGGATTCCGACGGTGTAGTTGCCGCGACCGTCGAAGGCCCGGCTGTTGAACCCGCGGAAGTCGCGGATCCGGGGAACGGCCGTGCTGATGAACCGGTCCATGAACTCGTACATCCGGGAAGCGCGCAGCGTCACCTTGACGCCCACGGGCATGCCCTCTCGAAGGTTGAAATTCGAGATCGAGTTCCGGGCCCGCGTCACAACGGGCTTCTGCCCGCTGATCCGCGCCAGCTCGGCTACCACCGAATCGAGGAGTTTCGCGTTGTCCTTCGCGTCTCCGAGACCGCAGTTGATCACGACCTTCTCGACCCGTGGAACTTCCATCGAGTTCTTGAACCCGAAGGACTCCTGGAGCCTGGCGATCACCTGCTTCTCGTAATGCTGTCTCAGCCTGGGCTGCTGCTTCATGCCGACGTCACTCACATCCTGGGTCCCGGGGCCTTACGGCCGCGGAATCGGGTTGCCACTCTTGGTCGAGATCCTCTCCTTCGTTCCGTCCGCTGAATCGGCGCCTCGAACGTGATGATCCCACCTTCCGGATTCGCCTGCGTGGGGCCCTGGTGGCGCTTGCGCATGGCCACGCCTTCCACCACGACCTGTTCCTTCGAGGGAATCGCGCGAAGCACCTGCCCTCGCGCCCCCTTGTAGTTGCCCGAGATCACCTGGACCTGATCGCCCCGGCGCACGTGCAGCTTGTTTCGGTTGCTCATGTCGGGCTCCTCAGATCACTTCAGGGGCGAGTGAGACGATCTTCATGAACTTCTTCTCCCTCAGCTCCCGGGCGACCGGACCAAAGATCCGGGTGGCTCGCGGCTCACCTGCATCATTGATGATCACGGCCGCGTTCTCGTCAAACCGGATGTACGATCCGTCCTTGCGCCGGCTTTCCTTGGCGACCCGGACGACCACGGCTCGGGCCACTTCGCCCTTTTTCACGGTCCCGCCCGGGATCGCATCCTTGATCGTGACGACCACGACATCCCCGAGCCCGGCGTACCTGCGCGACGAGCCACCGAGTACGCGAATGCACCTGGCGCGACGCGCTCCCGAGTTGTCGGCGATCCGGAGATCAGTCTCCTGCTGGATCATGTCCTCAGCCCTCCTGGACCGGACGCTCGATGAGCCTCACGACCCGCCAGCGCTTGCGCTTGGACAGAGGCCGCGTTTCCTCGATGACGACCAGGTCACCCGAGCGAAACTCGTTGTGCTCATCGTGCGCGTGGTACTTCTTCCGCTTCGTCACACGCTTGCCGTACCACCACGGTCTTGTCCGTGGCATCGCTCACCACCCGGCCCTGCCGAACCTTCCGGCTCGCCGCGGTCTGCGTCGAATCCTCAAGCATCGCTATCTCCTGCGGCGCGCAGCTCACGCTCGTGCCGTATCGTCTTCATTCTGGCGACATCCCGGCGAAGCTCCTTCAGGAGCCCCGGATTCTCCAACTCCTCGTAGGCGGCGCGGAAGCGGAGCTTGAATAGCTCCTCGCGCGCCCTTTCGATCTCGAGATCGATTTCGTCCTGGGTCAATTCCCGAATGTCTTTGGCGTCCATAGCTCCTACTCCTCCCGAACCAGGAACCTGGTCTTCACCGGGAGCTTCGCGGCCGCCAGGTCCATGGCTCGCCTGGCGATGGACTCGTCCACGCCCTCGAGCTCGAACATCACGCGACCCGGCTTGACGGGGGCCACCCAACCCTCGGGGTTGCCCTTACCCTTGCCCATCCGGGTCTCAGCCGGCTTGGACGTGATCGGCTTGTCGGGGAAGATCCGGATCCAGACCTTTCCGCCACGCTTGATGTGCCGGGTCATCGCCACACGAGCCGCCTCGATCTGGCGGTTGGTGATCCACCCGGCATCCAGCGTCTGCAGGCCGTAGTCTCCGAACGCCACCGTGTTACCACGCATGGCGTTGCCACGGATCTTGCCCTTCTGCTGCTTGCGGTACTTCACGCGTTTTGGTTGAAGCATCGTCCCGTCTCGTTACTTGGCGCCGCCGGCCGTGTAGGTCTGACCCCGCCGGTCATCTTTGACCTCACCGCGGTAGATCCAGACCTTCACTCCGATCGTGCCGTACGTGGTCTTGGCCATGCGCTCGGCGTAGTCGATGTCCGCTCGCATGGTGTGCAGCGGCACGCGGCCCTCGTGATACCCCTCGGTCCGCGCGATCTCCGCACCTCCCAGCCGTCCGCCACACTGCACCTTCACGCCCTCGGCGCCGGCACGCGTGGCTGCCTGCATCGCACGCTTCATCGCCCGCCGGAAGCCAATGCGCTGCTGCAACTGATGAGCGATGCTGTTCGCCACCAGCTGGGCGTTGACCTCCGGTCGCTTGATCTCTTCGACGTTGATCGAGACCTCGGAGTCCGTGAGTAGCGCGAGCTCGTCGCGCAGCTTGTCGACCTCCGCGCCCCGCTTGCCGATGACAACGCCGGGACGACCCGTGTGGATGGTCACGACGATCTTGGTCGGCTTGCGCTCGATCTCGACCTCGGCCACCGCCGCGTGATCCAGCCGCGCGTGCAGGTACTTGCGCAGTTTCTCATCTTCGGCGAGAAGGGCCGGGAAATCCCGCCCGTTCGCATACCAGCGCGACTTCCAGGGCTTAACGAGGCCCAGTCTGAAGCCGTACGGATGTGTCTTCTGGCCCACAGTTACTCCTTTGTGTCCACGACGACGGTGACGTGACTCATGCGCTTGCGAAGTGGGGAGGCGCGCCCCATGCCGGCGGCCCGGTAACGACGGAGCGTCGGCCCCTCGTTCACATAGGCTTCCTTGACGTAGAGGTCGTCCACGTCGAGTACCTCGCCCTGCTGGTCGGCCTTGTCGACGGCGTTCGCGACGGCAGACCGTAGCGCCTTGTCGATCGGCTCGGCCGCGCCCTTCTTCGAGAACTGTAGAATCGAATAGGCGTCGTTGACGTCGGCATTGCGGATCTGGTTGATCACCGGCCGCATCTTTCTCGCCGACATCCTGATTCTCTTCGAGACTGCTCGCGCTTCCATCTCGCTATATCCCCTGGATTCCGTTACCCGGCCCTACAGACGGGCCCGCTTGTCGGCGAGCTTGCCGCCGTGACCCCGGAACATGCGGGTGGGGGAAAACTCACCGAGCTTGTGCCCCACCATGTTCTCCGTGATGTAGACCGGGATGAACTTGTTGCCGTTGTGCACGGCCACCGTGTGCCCGACGAACTCCGGACTGATCGTGGAAGCCCGGGCCCACGTCTTCGTGACGCGCTTCTCCCCCGAGCGGTTCATCGCCTCGATCCGACCGAGCAAACGCTCGTCGATATACGGTCCCTTCTTGACGCTTCGTGCCATTCTCTTCTCCCAGGTCCGCCTTACTTCGTGGCTTTGCCGCGCTTGCGACCGCGGACGATGTACTGGTTACTGGCTTTCTTCCTCTTCCTGGTCTTGCGCCCTTCCGCCTTGCCCCAGGGCGAGACCGGCGGACGACCGCCCGATGCCCTACCTTCACCACCACCCAGCGGGTGATCGTGAGGGTTCATCGCTACGCCACGCACCTTCGGTCTCTTTCCGAGCCAACGCGAACGTCCCGCCTTGCCCGACCGGATCAACTCGTGATCCACGTTGCCGACCTGGCCGATGGTGGCGAAGCACTCGCCGCGCACCATGCGAACCTCGGTGCTGGGCAGGCGAAGGGTGACCATGTTCCCTTCCTTCGCGACCAGCTGGACTGAAGCTCCGGCCGAACGGGCCAACTGGGCACCCTTGCCAGGCTTGATCTCGATGGCATGGATCATCGTGCCCAGCGGGATCTCGATCATGGGCAGGCAGTTACCGAGCCGCGGATCCGACCCCGGACCGGACACGATGGTATCCCCCTGCTGCATCCCCCGCGGGTGCAGGATGTACCGCTTCTCGCCGTCCGCGTAGTGGATCAGCGCGATGCGAGCCGACCGGTTTGGGTCGTACTCGATCTCGGCAATCCGACCCGGAATCCCGTGCTTGTCCCGTCGGAAGTCGATCTTGCGGTAGCGGCGCTTGTGCCCGCCTCCCCTGCGACGGCTCGTAATCCGCCCGTGGTGGTTCCGCCCCGACTTCTTGGTCAGCCCCTCGGTCAGCGACTTCTCCGGCTCCGAGCGCGTCACCTCGTCGAACGAGGAGACCGAACGGAAGCGGGAGCTCGCCGTGACGGGCCGGAATTTCTTGAGCGCCATGCTATACTCCCTCGAACACGTCGATCACTTCGCCCTCGGCGAGTGTGACGATGGCCTTCTTCCAGTCGGACCGTTTGCCAACCGACCGACCGACGCGACGGTCCTTGCCCAGGATGTTCATGGTGTTCACAGAGGCCACGTGGACCTCGAACATCTTCTCGACGGCTTGCTTGATCTCGATCTTCGTCGCGTCGCGCGTTACCTGGAACACGAACTGGGGCTGGATCTCGCCCTCTTTGCCCTGGTGCCGCGTCCGGGTGCGTCCCGGGTTGAACTGCAGCCGGGACGATTCCTCGGTGATCACCGGCCGGATCAGGATCTCGCGTGGCAAGCGGCTCATGACGCCTCCTCGTCTTCGGTGGCTTCCTCATCGTCGCCACTGAAGGCGGACTCTTCGACGATCACGACATCGGACCACAGGATGTCGTAGGCCGAAGCCTCGCCCCACGGCCGAACCTCGACGCCCGGAAGATTCCGCGCCGAGAGGTAGACATCGCTCTTCAAGCCGTCCGTCAGGATCAGCACGTTGCCCGTTTCCAGCTCGAGCGCCTCGAAAAGCGCGACGAGCGCCCTCGTGCTCGGCGCCTCCAACGTGAAAGGCTCCACCACGATCAGCTCGCCGCCCTCGGCGCGTGCATTCAGCGCCGAACGAATCGCCAGGCGCCGCACCTGTTTCGGAACACGCACCCGGTAGCTGCGGGGCTGCGGTCCGAAGACGATCGAACCGCCACGCCAGATCGCGGATCGAACCGAACCCGCACGGGCCCGTCCGGTACCCTTCTGCCGCCAGGGCTTCCGACCGCCGCCGCGCACCGTATTCCGTGTCTTCGTGGAATGCGTACCCTGACGCTGGTTCGCCTGGTAGGCCTTGATGACCTGGTGCAGGACGCTCTCGTTGACCGTGCCGTCAAACACGGAATCGGGCAGCTCGAAGTCCGCCGCGCGCGCCTTGCCCGTTGTCGA
>JBDHBK010000266.1:0-3890 GCA_039592635.1 Gemmatimonadota bacterium | reverse complement strand
CGGCCGAGCCAAATGGCGCTATGTCACTACAGGGCTCGAGAACGAGGAAGCGATCGAGGTCGTACCCTCGGAGGATACGGACGAACTCGTGGAAGGGGAGATCGTCCTGGTGGGCGGACACACGACCCTGACCCATGATGCCATGGTGCGTCTGGCGGAGACGGAAGCGGAGGGCGGTGCGGGGGGCGCACCATGAGCCGCCGCAGGAGCCTCTGCCGGGGTCTGAGTGTCGTCGGCCTGCTGGCGGGGGCGGCCATTGCGGCGCCAGCGGTGCAAGCACAGGAGGTGACGACGCTCGAGGAGGCCCTTCGAACAGGCCTGTCGATGAATCCGAATATCGAGTCCTCCACGGCCGCCGCTGCGGCCGCGACCTCGTCACGATGGGCGGACTGGGGGGCTTTTCTGCCCACCATAGATCTGCGTGGTTCTCTTTCCCAGACCGCGTTCACCAACGTGACCTTCGTCGATCCGACCGGCGTGGCGCAGACCCTCGATCCGCCGGTGACTTCGGAGCGCAAGAGCAGCTCGGGATCGGTCACGTTCGGGCTGGCACTCCTGAACCCGGAGCGCATCGCCAACGTCCAGGCGGGGGACGCCCGGGAGAATGCCGCCGATTTCCGGCTGACCGCCGCCGAGCGAGTCGTGATTCGAGATGTCAAGTGGTCGTACTTCGAGGCCCTGAAGCAGAGGAAGCTTCTGGATGTGTCGGAGCGGCAACTGGCCGCTCGCCGTCAGGACTTCGCGGTCACGGAGCAACGCTACCGAATCGCCGCTTCGTCCCGAAGTGATCTTCTGGGGGCCGAGATGGACTTGAGCGACGCCGAACTGAGAGTGCTGGACTCGGTCGACGCTCTGTCCCGGGCGCTGAGGCAGCTGCAGGTGACGCTCGGAGTGCCGGTCACCAACACCGACCCTGGTTCCATCGAACTCGTGGACGTGGACCTCGTACCGGACGCGGAACCCCTCGACGCGGATGCGCTCGTGGTCACCGCTCTGGCCATGAACCCCAACATCCTGGCTCTTCAGCAGGACCAGAAGGCGGCAACGGCCGATCTGTGGTCCGCCAAGGGGAGCTATCTGCCGCGGATCGACCTGGGGTACTCCCTGGGTCGGAGCAAGGAACTGGGACGTGACGAGAGTCTGCTGGATTTCAGTCCGGCCAACACGTCCGACGGCTTCGTCATCCAGGGCTCGTGGAGCGTGTTTTCGGGCTTCAGCCGCAAGCGACAGACGGCACAGGCCGATATGCAGAGGCGGCAGTCGGCGGCCCGACTTACCGCGGAGCAACTCCAGCTCGAGAAAGAGGTGCGGGACCTCGTCAAGGAGCTCAAACGGCGCAGCCAGCGCCTGACGATCCTGGACCGCAACGTCCAGCTGGCCTCCGAGCGGCTCTCTCTGGCCCGGGAACAGTACCGTCTCGGCAGCATCCCGTATTTCAATCTGCAACAGGCGATCGACCGGCTGACACTGACTGAACAGGCCCTGTTCCAGGAGCGGTACGACTACCTGATCGGTTGGGCCAGCCTCGAGGAGAAGGTCGGAGGAGACCTGGGCCGGGGAGCGAACTGATGGCACTGTCCGACCTGTCGATCCGGCGCCCGGTAGCCACCACCATGCTGTACCTGGCGGTGGGCGTCCTCGGCGTCGTCTCGTTCGCCCGACTGCCCATCGACCTCCTTCCCGACGTTGCGTTCCCGACGCTTTCGGTGTGGACGACGTACCCCGACGCCGGGCCCGCGGAGGTTGAGCGTTTCGTCACGGAGCCCGTCGAAGCCGTGGTCAGCCGGGTCCCGGCTGTTCGTACGGTCGATTCGAGGTCGCGCGAAGGACAGTCTCTGGTGCGTTTGCAGTTCCACTGGGGCACGGACATGGAATTCGCGATGCTCCACGTGCGCGAACGCCTGGACAACCTGGTCGGAAGCCTGCCGGAAAGCGCCGAGCGGCCCGTCATTCTGACATCGGATCCGACGAACGATCCGATCATTTCTCTCGCAATCACCGGTGCGAATCTCGCCGAGTTGAGGGATCTGTCCGACGCCGTGTTCAAGCGCCGGCTGGAGCAGCTCGACGGCGTCGCGATGGCCGCTATCACCGGCGGGCCCATCAGAGAGATCCAGGTCGAGGTCGATGCGAGCCAGCTGTCGGTGAACGACGTGACGATCGGCCAGGTCACCGATGCCCTCGACCGGGCCAACTACAGCGCGCCGGGTGGGAGCATTCGGCGCGGGCGTTTCAGGTACAGCCTCAGAACGCTGGGCGAGTTCCAGAGCGTCGAGGAGCTGGAGGACGTGGTGGTCGCGCGGCCGGCAGGGGGCGGCGTGGTTCGCCTCAGCGACGTGGCGCGAATCTTCGAGGGCGAAGCGGACCGTGAGACGGTCGCTCGCTTCAACGGCGAGCCCGCGATCGGGCTGCTCGTCTACAAGGAGGCCGGGTCCAATACGGTCCGGGTGGCGGATCAGGTGGCCGAGGTACTGGCGCAATTGCAGGAGGAATTCCCGGAGGTCGGTATCGAGGTGGCGTCCAGCCAGGCGACGTTCATCGCGGACGCCATATCGAACGTGGTGCAGGCGCTTCTCTTTGGTGGCATCCTCGCCTTTCTGGTGCTGTTTCTCTTCCTGCGGGACCCCCGGTACCCGGTGGCCATCGGGCTCGCGATTCCGATCTCGGTCATGGCGGCCTTTGCCCTGTGCTACCTGGCCGACGTGAGCTTGAACGTGATGTCGCTGGGGGGGTTGGCGCTCGGGGTCGGAATGCTCGTCGACAATTCCATCGTGGTGCTGGAAAACGTGTTCCGACACAGGGAAGAGGAGGGGCTCGACGCACCCTCTTCGGCGTCGGTGGGGGCGAACGAAGTGGCCGGCGCGATCACCGCGTCGACGCTCACGACCATCGCCGTGTTCGGTCCCGTGCTCTACGTGAAAGGTGTAGCCGGAGCTCTGTTCACGGACCTCAGCCTCGCCGTGGCGTTCTCTCTCCTCGCTTCGTTGCTGGTGGCCCTGACGCTGCTGCCGGTCATGGCGGCCCGCGTGGGTCGGAAGGGAGCCGGTGGAATTGGGAGCGCCGTGGACGAGCCAGGAGATCTCACGGGCTGGCTGCCCACTCGGATCGCTCGGAAGGCGGGGCGCACGGTGCGCCGGGCTTTTCAGTTCATCGTCGATTCGGTTCGGATTACGTTTTCTGACCTGTTTCGGGCGATCGGCCGCGTCCTGGAGGTGATGTCCCGCCCCCTGCTGAACGCTTTTGACCGGTCCTTTGCGGCGTTCACAGCCCGGTACGAGAAGTCGTTGGAGTGGGCGCTCGAGCATCGGGGATCGGTCCTTTTCGTGGCATTTGGCGCTCTCGCCGCGGCGCTGGTATTCGGCCAGTTTCTCCCCCGAGGCCTCATGCCGGAGGTGGACGAGGGTGCTTTTCGCGTCGAACTGAACCTACCGGTGGGAACCCCCCTCGAGGTCACGGCTGAGGCCGCGGCCCGGCTGGAGGCGTCACTTCTCGAGATGGAAGGCGTCGAGGCGGTGTTCAGTCGGGTGGGACGGGCCCGGGAGGCCGAGCTTGCGACTCGCGAACTGACCGGTCTCAACAGTGCCGCGCTGGACGTTCGGCTGACGGAGGGGCAACGACGAGTTACGGAGGTGGTTGACGAGTTCCGGTCGATGGTACAGCTGAGCGGAATCGATCCCCGCGCGATCTCGATCGAGACGGGGCGTGCGACCTCGCTGGGTCGCGCGATCGGTCTCGGCGATGCGGACGTGGCCGTGAAGATCCGGGGGCAGGAACTGGACAGCCTGGTGAAGGTGGCTGACCAGGTCCTGCTCCGAATCCGGGACTTGCCACGGATCGCGGACGCCAGGATCGACCTGCAACTCACCCAGCCGGAGCTGGAGATCGAGGTG
>JBDHBK010000265.1:0-3902 GCA_039592635.1 Gemmatimonadota bacterium | reverse complement strand
CCGGTCGACCCCGACCTGGCCTGGCCCCCGGACGTGTACCTGACTCCCTCCGGCTTCGAGGCCGCACTGGCCCTCAGTGACGGGCGCATCGCCCACATTGCCGAAGACGGGCGCACCTGGGTCTCGGACTGACCGCATGCACTTCTCCGCCCTCGACTGGACGATCCTCGTGGCGGTATACGTGGCCATGGTCGCGGGCGTGCTGCTGCTCAAGCCCTTCATGCGCAGCGTGGTGGACTTCCTGGCCGCCGGACGCACGGCGGGCCGCTACCTGCTTTCGGTGTCACAGGGCGTAGCGGCTCTCGGCGCCATCACGGTCGTCGGATACTTGGAGCAGAACTTCGTGGCCGGCTTTTCCCTCACGTGGTGGGGGTTCTCGCAGGCCATCGTGATCCTGATCCTCACCGTGAGCGGGTTCGTCATCTACCGGTTTCGACAGACCCGCTCGCTGACGCTGCCGGAGTTTTTCGAACGGCGCTACAGCCGGAGATTCAGGGTATTCACGGGCATGCTCGCCTTCGTGGCCGGACTGATCAACTTCGGCATCTTCCCGGCGGTGGGAGCCCGCTTCTTCATCCATTACATCGGGCTTCCGGACACTCTCTCGATCGCGGGCGTCAGCGTCGCGACCTTCCCGTTGCTCATGCTCGGGCTGCTGGGCACGGCGATCTTCTTCGTTTTCACCGGCGGCCAGGTCGCCGTCATCATCACGGACTTCGTGCAGGGCGTTTTCGTGAACCTGGTGTTCATCACGGTCACGGTGTTCCTGCTCGTCCAGGTGGACTGGGTTCACATCTTCGAGGCGTTGGCCATGGCGCCTGAGAACGCGTCCCTCATCAACCCGTACAAGACCAGCCAGGTCGCTGATTTCAACTTCTGGTATTTCCTGATCGGTACCATCGGGGTGGTGTACGTCGTGATGTCGTGGCAGGGGACGCAGGCCTACAACGCTTCGGCGCGCAGCGCACACGAGGCGAAGATGGGCCAGGTACTGACCAACTGGCGCGAGAACCCCTGGAAGCTGTTCGTCCTCATCGTTCCGGTGATCGCGTACACCGTGCTCCACCACCCGGATTTCGCGGCGCAGGCCACGACGGTGAACGACCTGCTGGCGCGAACGGATTCGGAGACCATTCGAAACCAGCTGCGCGGCCCCGCCGTCCTCGTGACGATGCTGCCGGCCGGACTGCTGGGAGCGTTCGCCGCCGTAATGCTGACGGCTTTCGTGAGCACGCACGACACCTATCTGCACTCCTGGGGGAGCATCTTCATCCAGGACGTGGTCATGCCGATTCGAAAGAGCCCGTTCACCCCGGAGCAGCACATGCGGGCGCTCCGCTGGTCGATCGTGGGGGTGGCGGTGTTCATCTTCCTGTTCAGCCTCCTGTTCCAGCAGAGCCAGTACATCTGGCTGTTCTTCGCGATCACCGGGGCCATCTTCGCGGGCGGCTCGGGCGCCGTGCTCATTGGCGGTCTGTACTGGAAACGCGGTACGACGGCCGCCGCCTGGTCGGCCATGCTCACCGGATCCTCGATCGCGGTCGGCGGGATCATCATCCATCAACTGGTGGACGACTTCCCTGTGAACGGACAGGAGTTCTGGGGAATCGCAATGGCGGCGTCCACCCTCGTGTACATCGCGGTGTCCCTGCTCGGGCCAAAGCGGGTATTCGACCTCGACCGCCTTCTGCACCGGGGAAGTCACGCCCTGGAGGGCGAGATGGAGATCGTAGACGCGACTCCGTCCCGCGGTTTCCGGGCGCTGGGCATGGGGCGCGAATTCACGCGGGGCGACCGACTGCTCTACCTCGCCACCTACGCCTGGGTCGGAGGCTGGACGCTCGTGTTCATCGTGGGCACCGTCATCAACCTGACGCGCGACGTAGACGACACGGTGTGGGCCGGATTCTGGCAGGGATACGTGGTTCTGATGGTGGCCGTCTCGAGCATCGTCGTTCTGTGGTTCGCGATCGGTGGATTCATCGACATTCGCGCGATGCTGGGCCGGCTGGCCGTCATGCGGAGGGACGATAGCGACGACGGCTGGGTGCGAGACCCGACTTCTTCAGGAGACGAGCCGTGAGACCCCTGGTGCGAAGCTCGGACAATCCGATCCTCACGACGATGGACCTTCCCCGCCTTCCGGGGATCTTGGATTCGTCGTCCGTATTCAATCCGGGCGCCGTCCGCTGGGGGGATCGGTACATGCTGATGCTCCGGGTGCAGACCAGGGGACGTAGCACCCACCTCGTGATGGCGGAGAGCCTAAACGGACGCGAGTTCAGCGTGTGGCCGGAGATCGTCCGAATCCCCGGGCTGGACGAACTCGACGAGACGATCTACCACGTCTACGACCCGCGGATCACGCCGCTGGAAGACGAGTTCCTCGTCATGTTCGCCGCCGATACCGAGACGGGGTGCCGGCTCGGCACGACCCGAACGAAGGACTTTCGAAACTTTGAGCTCGTAGGATTGGGCGACCACCCGGACATTCGGAACGGAGTCATCCTTCCCGCCCGATTCGAGGATCGGTACCTGCGCTACGATCGTCCGAACCGTGTGGCAGAGGCCGGGGCGCCAACGACCGGTGACGAGATCGTGCTTTCCGAGTCGCACGACCTCCTGGAGTGGCGTCCACTCGGCCCGGTGATGCGGGGCCGGCCACGCTACTGGGACGAGCGGATCGGCGCCGGCCCGCCACCCGTCCGAACCCGGCACGGCTGGCTGCTGCTGTATCACGGCATCGCGACCCATTTCGGGAGCGTGAGCATCTACCAGGCCGGCGTCGCCCTGTTCGACCTGGACGACCCGCTCCGCCTGATCGGGCGCAGCAGGGACAACGTGCTCGAGCCAAGAAAGATGTACGAGCTCGTCGGGCAGGTGCCCAACGTGGTCTTTCCCTCGGGCATGGTCGTGGACGATATCGACTCCGATGGATTTGCCCGCGACGACAGCCCTGTGAAGGTGTATTACGGCGCGGCCGACACTTCGGTCTGCATGGCCACCGGAACCATCGAGGGCCTTCTCGCAGCCCTGGACGACGAGTGAACGACCCGTCGCCGCGAGTGGCCTTCGTCGTCTCGCATACTCACTGGGACCGGGAGTGGTACCAGACGTTCGGCGAGTTCAAGGTGGACATGGACCGGGCCTTTCGCGCGGTATTCGCCGATTTGGAAGCGGGGCGACTCGATCACTTCGTGCTGGACGGCCAGGCGATCCTGCTCGATGATTACCTGGCGGTGCGTCCCGAGGAGCGGGATCGCATCCGGGACCTCGTCCGCGCTGGCCGTCTCGCGGTAGGGCCCTGGTACGTCCTTCCAGACGAATTCCTCGTCAGCGGTGAAGCCACCGTGCGGAACCTCATCCTGGGACACCAGGCCGCGAGCGAGCTGGGCGGCGTTCAGAAGGTGGGCTACATGCCCGACTCGTTCGGCCACGTGGCGCAGGTTCCGCAACTTCTGCGTGGCGTGGGGATCGATTCGTTCATCTATACGCGGGGCAATGGCGACGAGATCGATCGCCTTGGTTGGGAGTTCGCGTGGCGCGCGCCCGACGGGAGCGAGGTCCTGGCCATCAACCAGGTCCGCGGCTACTGCAACGCCGGCGGCCTCGGCATGTACGAGATCTGGCATGCGCATACGCCTCGCGAGGTGGATCCGCACCGGGCCGTCGCGCAGGTGCGTGAGATCTTCGCGGCGCATGCCGAGCGAGCCCGCGGTGACACCGTCCTGCTGAACAACGGGTGCGACCACTTTCCTCCCCCGCGGAACCTCGATCGGCTCCTGCCCGCACTCGAAGAGGCCTTCCCCGCCACCGAATTCCGGCGCGGCAGCTTCGCCGATTACCTGAAAACAGTTCGCGCATCAGCCCCGACCCTCGAGGTGTATGAGGGAGAACTCCTC
>JBDHBK010000264.1:0-3931 GCA_039592635.1 Gemmatimonadota bacterium | reverse complement strand
TCTCGGCACATTCCGACGCGACCTCTACTACCGACTCAACGTGCTTCACCTGGAGCTTCCCTCTCTGCGCCAGCGAAAGCCCGACATCCCGATTCTGGTCCGGCACTTCGTGAGGGAGGTGAGCGAAGCCCACGACCGGGAATTCAAGGGCCTGGCGCCGGAAGCGATGCAGATACTCCTCGAGTACGACTGGCCCGGCAACGTGCGGGAACTGCGCAACCTGGTGGAGTCGATGGTCGTGCTGGCTCCGGGTTCGGTGATCCGTGCCGAGGATATCCCGCCCGAGATCCGGTCCGGGAGGGGAAGGTCCCTTCTGCCCACTCCGGCGGCGGCCTCCCTGGGAGCTCTCGAGCTTTCGGGTGCAGACGAAGGCGCTGTGGCGGCGAGGATTCCCCAAATGGAGTTCATCTTCAGAACTCTCGTCGAGATGAAGATGGATCTCGAGGATCTTCGGTCCGAATTCGAGCGCTACCGTGGACGTCATCCCGAACTGATGGGTGACCTTCCCCTCATCGATCTCGACGTGGAGCCGATAGAGATCTCCGCAGATACGGCGGCCGGAACCGTACCACTCCACGCCGATCCGGCGCCGACGATCCGCCTTACGCCGGACATGACCATGGACGATGTGGAGCGCGAGGCGATCCGCATCGCGCTCGAGGAAATGCGGGGAAACCGGCGTAAGGCAGCCGAACGACTGGGAATCGGCGAACGAACGCTGTACCGGAAGCTGAAGCAGTTCGACCTGGAACCCTGAGCCCGCGCCCGATCGGTACGGCGCGGGCAGGGAAGCCCCGTTCGGGGCGATCCGCTACTGGTTCGTGGGCACCCGCGTCATCACCTTCGTGAGTTCCCGGTCCAGCACGGAGCGAATTCCGGCCCACCGCATGCCGCGGCGCCCGTCGTATTCGACCTCGATCGGAAGGTCCAGGTCGATGTCACCCTCGAACAGGTACAGCGCCACCTGGCTTTCCTGCTGGCGCAGCCTCTCGCGGTTGAAGTCCGGTGTAACCGCGATGATGTCGAACGGCCGGTACACCACGTTCTGAGCACGGATCTGCAGGTCATAGGGTTCGTACGTGCTTTCGACGGCACGGGTGTAGAAGGATACGAACAGCACCAGTGGCCAACCGCGCTCACCATTCCGCCGGGTCCGATCCCTGATCTGCTCGCCGCGTGCGACTTTGTAGCCGTTCAGCCGTCGGTAGGTGTCGGGCGCGGTCATCCGGATCACCCACTCGGTGAGTGGGGTCACCTTGATCGCGAGATTATTCGACGACACATCGACCGGAATCGTTATATCGTCCTGGCTCAAGGTGCCGAAGCCGGCGGGCGGGAGCGGGCGGGATCTCGGCATCTCGAGCGATTCGTGCCACCCGTCCCCGACGTCCTGCGCCATGGCCGTTCCGGCCCCTACCTGTACCGCTGACTCGGGCGCCGGCGTGCCGCCGCACGCAGCTCCCACCAGGATGGCGAACCCGATCGCCGTGCGCCTCATGAACCGGTCATGCGTGACTCTCACGTTGCCTCCACTGGGTCCGGGGTGACGAGGGCGAAGATGCTCTCGATCAAGCTGTCGAGGCCCTCCCTCGTCCGAGCGGAGGTGGCCAGAACCTGGTCCGCCGGGGCATCCAGCTCACGTCGAACGGCTTCCACTGCCGCCCGTTGCCCGGCTCGATTCAACTTATCGATCTTCGTAAGCACGTACAGGACTGGCGTTTCCTGACCGGCGAGGAAGGACAGCAGTCGCTGGTCGGCGGGCAGGACGCCGCGACGAGAGTCCATCAGCACCACCACGCCCTCGAGACGCGGATTGTCGGTCAGAAACACGTCGATCAGGGCAGGCCAGCGCTCTCGGAGCTCCTCCGGTGCACGGGCGTAGCCGTACCCCGGAAGATCCACCACGAAGAACTCGTCGTTGACTTCGAAGAAGTTGATCTCACGGGTCTTGCCGGGCGTCTGAGACACTCGGGCGAGCTTCTTCCGGCCCATGACCGCGTTGATCAGGCTCGACTTCCCGCAGTTCGAACGACCGGCGATGGCTACCTGCGGGAGGTCACCGGGAGGCCCCTGACCCGCCATGCCTATCGCGCCGGCAAACTCCACCCGCTTGATCCGTGTCGTGCCATCTCGAGCGGGTTCGGGACTCAAGGGGCGCTAGGCCTCGCGGCGTTTCGGTTCCGGCTCGAGAATGAGGAGGGGCTCTTTGTCGTCGTTGATGGTCTCTTCCGTGATCACCACCTCGCGCACATCCTCGCGCGACGGCAACTCGAACATGATGTCCGTCATCACGCGCTCCAGCACCGCACGCAGGCCACGGGCCCCTGTACCCCGCTCGATGGTCTTGCGGGCGGCCGCGCGCAGCGACTTGGGATCGAACGTCAGGCCGACCCCTTCGAGCTCGAACATCTTCGTGTACTGCTTCACGAGAGCGTTCTTCGGACGGGTCAGGATCTCAACGAACGCGTCCTCGTCCAGGTCATGAAGGTTGACCATGACGGGCAGTCGGCCCACGAGCTCGGGAATGAGTCCGTACCGCAGCAGGTCCTCGGGCTCCACGTGCTGGAGGGGTTCATCTCCCTCCACATCGGCGCGATTCTCGGAATCATCGAACCCGATCTGTCGCTTTCCGAGCCGGTCCTGGATGATCTCCTCGAGGCCGTCGAACGCCCCGCCGCACACGAACAGGATGTTCGTGGTGTCGATCTGAATGTACTCCTGCTGCGGGTGCTTCCTCCCGCCCTGCGGGGGAACGGAAGCCACAGTTCCCTCGAGGATCTTGAGGAGCGCCTGCTGCACTCCTTCGCCGCTCACATCACGGGTGATCGAAGGGTTCTCGCTCTTGCGGGCGATCTTGTCGATTTCATCGACGTACACGATGCCGCGCTCGCACTCGGCGACGTTGTAGTCGCCGGCCTGGAGCAGGCGGACCAGGATGTTCTCCACGTCCTCGCCCACGTATCCGGCCTCCGTGAGTGTCGTGGCGTCTGCGATCGTGAACGGGACCTGCAGCATTCGGGCGAGCGTCTGAGCGAGCAGGGTCTTGCCGACCCCCGTGGGGCCGAGAAGGAGGATGTTGGATTTCTCGATCTCGACGTCGTCGATCACACTCTGGTTGTTGATACGCTTGTAGTGGTTGTACACCGCTACCGAGAGCGTCTTCTTGGCCACCTCCTGGCCGATCACGTACTCGTCCAGCACGTCCTTGATCTCTGCGGGCGTGAGGACTTCGGCGATCTGACTGGTCGCTTCCCGGTCCTCCTCTTCCGCGAGGATCTCGTTGCACAGCGAGATACACTCGTTGCAGATGTAGACGTTCGGCCCCGAGATGAACTTCTTGACGCTGTCCTTCGACTTCCCGCAGAACGAGCAGCGCAGGTGCTTGTCACCAGCCATGCGTGAATCTCCTGACGACGTCCTTGGTTAGCCCGCCTGGGGCCCGTCCTCACGGGCCTCAGTGTGCATCGCCTTCACCTCTCCGCCCGTCCCCTGGTCTTTCTCCGCATCCGAACCCTTCGCACCGGCGAGCGCTCCAGGCTCGATGACGCGATCGATCAGGCCATAATCTACCGCATCGGCGGGAGACATGTAGCGATCGCGGTCCACGTCCTCGGCGATCCGCTCGATGCTCTGCCCGGTATGTCGGGCCATGAGCTCGTTCAGCTTTTCCCGCGCGAAGAGCACTTCCCTCGCCTGGATCTCGATGTCGGACGCGGTTCCCTGCGACCCACCCGAGGGCTGATGAATCATGATTCTCGAGTTCGGAAGGGCCGAACGTTTCCCCGGCGTTCCGGCGGCGAGCAGGAATGCACCCATCGAAGCGGCCATTCCCATACAGATCGTGGCCACCGGAGCGGTCAGGTACTGCATCGTATCATAGATCGCCAGACCGGCGTAGACACTGCCGCCCGGGCTGTTGATATAGATGTTG
>JBDHBK010000263.1:0-3955 GCA_039592635.1 Gemmatimonadota bacterium | reverse complement strand
CCTCGAGGGACGGGTGGGTTACGACGCTCCCTGCCACCTGCACCACGGGCAGGGCGTCCGGCAGGAACCCCTCGACGTGCTCCTTGCCCTGCCCGGACTCGATGTCGAAGCGCTGCCCTCTTCGGATCGGTGCTGTGGCGGCGCAGGCATGTACAACCTCGAGCACCCGGAACTCGCGGCACGAGTTCGTGCTCCGAAGCTCGCCGAAATTCAACGGGGTGGGTTCGACTGGATCGCTACGGGCAATCCAGGCTGCATCATGTACCTTGGAGCCGGCCTGGTCCGCTTCGGAAATCGGACGCCCGTGGTCCACCCGGTTGAACTCGTGGACCGCGCCTGGAGCTGACGATGCCGGGACCGGGTGTCTTCGACTACCTGATCGTGGGCGGGGGACTGGCCGCCGCAGCCGCCGTGGACGGCATCCGCGAAGTGGACCCGACTTCAGCGATCGGCCTGCTCACCGAGGAGTCCGAACCACCCTATCAACGTCCGCCACTTTCGAAGGAGTTTCTGCAATACGCGGACATCCCGCGCTCGTTGCTCTACGTGAAGCCTGAGGGCTGGTTCGAAGAGCAGGAACGCGTAGAGCTCATTACCAGGCAGAAAGCCCTGGTGCTGGACCCCGAGACCATGTCCGTCACCACGGCGCGGGGCAATGTGTTCCGGGCTTCCCGCATCCTCATCGCCACCGGCGGACGAGCCCGACAGATAGAGCTTCCGGGATGCGATCTCGAGGGAGTATTCACGCTTCGCACCGTGGCTGACTCCGAGGCCATTCGCGCCGGGGCCGTCGCTGGATCCCGCGCCGTTCTCGTAGGCGCCGGATTCGTCGGCATGGAGCTGGCGGCTTCGCTGACGGCCCATGATGTGTCGTCCACGGTTCTCGAATCCCGCGACCGGGTGTGGGCCCGGATTCTGCCTCCCGAGCTTTCTCGCTGGATGCGCTCGCACTATGAGGGGAAGGGTGTGTCGTTCCGGCTGGGATCGATCGTCAATCGGTTCGTCGGGCAGGGGAGCGTGGAAGCGGTCGAAGTCGGAGCCGAGTCGCTACCGTGCGACGTTGTGGTGGTCGGGATCGGCATGGACCCGTGCGATGGAATCGCCGGGGACGCCGGGCTGGCCGTGGCCGATGGGATCCTCGTGGATACCTTCGGGGAGACCAGTCACCCGCACATCTATGCGGCCGGGGACGTGGCCCGTTTCCCTGACCCGGTCTTCGGCGGCAACACGAGAGTTGAGCACTGGGAGCACGCGCGTGAACATGGGCGGCTCGTCGGGCGTAACATGGCTGGCGAGAAGGAACCTTATCAGCTGCTGTCGTATTTCTTCTCCAGGGTGTTCGACTTGAGCCTCGAGGTCGTTGGGCGACCGGCGCAGGCCGACGAGACCGTGTTGTGGGGTGTTCCCGGCGACGGGCCCTGCGCGGCTCTCGGATTGTCGGAAGGTCGACTGTGCGCAGTCGTCCTCCTGGACGCTCCGGGGGAATTGGAGGCCGGTCGTGCTCTCGTTCGAGAGCGCGTATCGGCGAAGCTGCTTTACGATGTCACCAGGCGGGACGAAGTTTCCCTGCGTGACCTGGCCCGTTTGGCCACCGAATTCCGGGACCGGGATCCCGGCACAGGAGATTCGAATGAGTGAGACGGACCTGGCGGAAGCCGTGCTGCAGGAGCTGCGTGGAGTGATCGACCCCGAGTTGGGCATCAATATCGTGGACCTCGGTTTGGTGTATGACGTGGAAGTCGAGGACGCCCACGCGAAAGTCACGATGACACTGACCAGCCCGGGGTGTCCGGCCGGGGGGCAGATTATGATGAGTGCCCAGCACGCCGCCGAAGCAGCCGAGGGTGTCGAGAAGGCAGACGTGAACCTCGTTTGGAAGCCGTTCTGGACGCCCGACCGGATCGATGCCGCTACTCGTGCGATGATGGGCTTCTGAACCGCCGGATACCGGGCCCGGTCAGTCCCCACGGTTGAGACCTTGTTGATCCAGACCCCTACCGTTCCGCACAGACAGCGGAGCGGTTCAGGCGGGGTAACCAACCTGCTCGACAGGAACCTGAACCTGTACGGTCCGGGCGCAAAGCCGTGAGGTCGCAGGGGTGCCCCGTCTGTCACTTACGGAAACGGGGGATCGTTCGTTCGTCCCGGCGGGGGCGCAGGGGGCGCGCGAACCTTCCACCCGTTTCGGTCACCCCTTTGACGCTTGCGGGCCTGCCACGTGACACCCGTGTGACACCCCTGCGCGATCTTGCTCTTGCGTTTGGGGCGGATGTCCACCCAACCCGAACGTGATGTGAGAGAGCGGAGGGTGAATCCGGATCGCGCCTGTGGGGCCGCAGGGTGTCGAGACCGGGTTCTCCTTCGCTTTTCTTATCCACCCTCCTATGTTCCCGTTCAGATTCCGAGGGGAGAACCGCTTGTTCCGATTGATCCTGTTGTTCACGTTGCTTCCGCTCGCCGAACTGAGCCTGTTGCTCCGGATCGGGGGGTGGCTCGGCACCGGACCGACCGTGGGGCTGGTCATCGTCACCGGCGTCGTGGGCGCGTGGCTCGCGCGGCGCGAAGGCGCCCGAACGTGGGGGCGCGTGCAGGCGGACCTGGCCTCTGGCCGCATGCCGGGAGAGGAACTGCTGCACGCGCTGCTTGTCTTCATTGCGGGTGTGGTTCTCGTGACTCCGGGCGTGTTGACTGACGCCGTGGGCCTCATGCTGCTCTTCCGGCCCGCCCGGGAGGCGATCGTCGGCCGCATCAGGAAACGGCTCTCGGGCCAACTCCAGTTCCAGACGGTCGGTTTTGGCGGACGACAGGCGGACTGGAATCAGGGTGAGAACACGACGCAGTCTCCCGGTGGCCCGGAAGCGAACGGGTCCGGCGGCCGCGTGATCGAAGTGCAGACTGACTGAACGAGATCGGGGGTACGATGGATAGAGGGGTGAACCCGGACCTGGGACTGGCGATTCTGCGGGTCGTGGTCGGTGTGATCTTCATCGCGCATGGAGCGCCGGCCGTCTTCGGTGGCATGGAAGGCACGTCCGCATTGATGGAGTCTCTTGGTGTTCCCCTGCCCGCCGTAGCCGCGTGGGCGATCAAGCTTCTCGAGTTCCTGGGCGGCATCTCCCTCGTTGCCGGCTTCCTCGTTACACCCGTCGCGCTCCTGCTGGGCGCCCACATGATGGCAGGGATCGTACTCATCCACGCAGCGCGCGGCTTCTACGTGGTCGGGCCCAATGCCAACTCGGGGATCGAGTTCAATCTTCTCCTCACGGCGGCTCTCCTCGTGCTCGTCTTCGGAGGGCCCGGGTTGGCGGCGATGGACTCACGCCAGTCCGGCTAGGAAGCGTCACCGCGCGCGGCGTCGAGGCGTCCGAGCGCCCACGCCGCGTGTTCCCTGACCACGGGCGATTCCTCTTCGAAACAACGCATGACGACAGGAATGGCAGCGGGATCGCCACTGTTGCCGAGACCTACGCACAGATTCCGTAGCAGTCCCTCGCGACCGGGGCGTGCCAGCGCCGTTTCCCCGTAGAGCGACCCGAACCGGGCGTCGGACAGGTCCAGAAGCTCCTCGGCCCAGCTGATCATCGATTGCGAACCCGCCGGAGTTCCCCAGCTGACCGCGAGGTCCGAGAGCTCCCCCGTCGGTACGCCTTCGTTCCAGGGGCAGACCTCCTGGCAGATGTCGCACCCGAACACCCTGTTTCCGATTCGAGTTCGCAGGTCTTCGGGAATCGATCCTCGCAGCTCGATGGTCAGGTACGAGATGCACAGACGCGCGTCGAGTTCGCGTGGACCGGTTATGGCCCCCGTGGGGCAGGCCTCGATGCACCGAACGCACGTGCCGCACCGATCCGCCGCGAACGGTGGATCGGGGGGGATTCTCGCCGTGGTGAGCAGTTCGCCCAGGAGTGTCCATGAACCGAGCCTCGGGTGGATGAGCATGGTGTTCTTGCCCACC
>JBDHBK010000262.1:0-3956 GCA_039592635.1 Gemmatimonadota bacterium | reverse complement strand
AGGCACAGGCTGGTTCCTCAGTTCGGGCCTGTTCCTCGGCGCCGCCACGGCGACCAAGTTTTCGGGCCTCCTGCTGCTGCCGGTGCTGGCCATATGGCTCATGGCTAACCGGAGCGGAGTGTCCGCGTTCCTGGTGCTGTGCCTGACGGGGGCCCTCGTCTTCGTCGCCGTGAATCCCGTCATGTGGGTAGATCCGGTGCAGGGAGTCGCCGACTATCTCCACGCCGGGATGGACCGGGCCGCCAGCGATGATACGCGGATCGCGACCGAGTACTTCGGCGAGATCTTCCTGTTCAGGCCGCGGTGGCACTATCCGTACGTGTGGACGGTGATCGTCTTCCCGCTGTCGCTGCTGGCGGCCACGGTGGCCGGTCTGATTGCACCCCGGTCAGGGCCGCTGCGTGGATTGGTTCTCCTCAACATGGCCGTGCTGTATGGCGCCCTGGCGCTTCCCTCCGCGCCCATGCACGACGGCGTGCGCCTGTTTCTGCCGCTGTTCCCCTTCTATTGCGCGCTGGCCGGATCCGGATCGGTCGCCATCGGGGAGTGGGTTACGCGGGTTCTTCAGGTTCGCTTCCCGTCGATTGCGGAGCGCCGTGATCTCATCGTGGCCCTGGCGATCGTCGCCTGCATCGCGCCGGCTGCCCTGCGCACGGCCCAGGTTCATCCGTATCAGTTGTCGTACTTCAATGCGTTGGTCGGTGGTATCGAGGGAGCCGAGCGCAGGGGCCTCGAGGTGACCAACCTCAAGGAAGTGTTGAACCGGGAGGTGCTGGACGACCTGGTGGATGAGCTTCCCGAGGGCGCGCTGCTGGACCCCGGTTTCTTCATCGAAGAGGTGTGCTTCTACCAGGCCGTCGGTTGGGTGCCAGCCGAGTGGACGGTCGAGACCCAACTCTCCAAACCCGACGGGTCGGACGACATCGCCCTGGCATGCGAGGGCCCGGCCAGCTTCACCACCGTGGCCCTCGATCGCACGGCGGGCGCCGCGGACTTCGTCTTCGTGCTCAATCGCAAGGCACAATGGCGGCGGACCGAGAGCGCGCTGGTCGGGTTCGGCGGAGCGCCGATGTTTGAGGTTTCTCTCGAGGGTGTGCCACTGATGATGGTCTATCGGACCCGATGATCGGCGACCGGGCGGCAAGGCGATTCGTGTTGTGGGCAGGTGTGGCCCTCGGGATCCTTGCCTTCGCATGGCTGTTCCCGGGCCTGGATGACGTGGGCATCGCCTGGGACGAGCCGTACTACTTCGATTCCACGCGGCGAATCCAGGACTGGGCCTCGCAAGTCGTCAGCGGCCCGGATCGAGCGGAGCAGCTCAGCCAGGACGTCGTCCGGGAGACCTTCAACTGGCGCCGCTACTGGAACCCGCATCCCCCGGCCTACAAGCTGGCGATGGCGGCTACGGAAGCGACGTTCGGTCGGTGGACAGGGGAGGTGGTCGGCTTTCGACTCGCCCCTCTCGCGTTTTTCTCACTGCTCGTGGCCTGTGTCACGTGGCTGGCGGGTCTGACCTGGGGGAGGGCAGCCGCGATCGGCGCGGGGCTGTCCATTCTCCTGATGCCGCGTGTCGTGGGACACGCCCACATCGGTGCCACCGACACGCTGACCACGCTGGCCTGGTTCATCGCTTCCGTCGGCCTCGTGCTCTACGTGCTGGATGGCAGGCGACGATTCCTGGCCGTGGGTGCGGTGGCCCTGGGGGTGGCCCTGGCCACCAAGTTCACGGGTTACATGATCCCCCTGGCGATGCTGCTGTGGTTGATCGCGTACGGGCGATCGCGCCGCGCCGTCGCCGGGGCCGTGCTTTGGGGACTCGGGGGGCTGGTGGTGGCCTGGGCGCTCAATCCGCTCATGTGGCACGACCCGGTGACCGAGACGCTGCGCCTGGTGCAGGACAGCCTCGCGCGCGCCGACGTGATTCCGATCGCGACCTACTACATGGGCCGCGTCTGGGGATACGAGGTTCCCGGGCACCACGTGGTCGTGATGACTCTCGTTACCGTTCCGCTGTCCATTCTCGTTCTCTCCGCGTGGGGCACGGTCGTGACGGCCCGACACTGGGAGGATCGGCCGGTGGGCGGGCTCTGTCTGACGCAGATCCTCTTCTTCGTGGCCCTCCTGGCCGCGCCGGGTTCACCCAACCATGATGGAGTCCGGCTGTGGCTGCCCATGTTTCCGTTCCTGGGGGTCCTGGCGGGTCGAGGGTTCGGCTCGGCGGTACAGGTGGCCCGAAGGCGATTCCCCGAGCAGAAGGCGTCACTCGCGGCCCTGCTCCTGGGCGCTGTCTTCTTCATTCCTCCGTATATCCAGACGACTCGAGCGGCGCCTCACTACCTCGCGTACTACAACGAGGTGATCGGCGGGGTGCAGGGTGCGGCGAAAGCGGGGATGGAGACGACGTATTGGCTCGAGGCCGTCACCCCCGCCTTTCTGGAACGGATCGGCGAAGCTCTGCCGACCGGCGCCCGTCTGGCCGCATGGCCCAACGTCGAGCACTATCAATGGCTACAGCACAACGGCATGCTGAGAGATGACATCGTCGTAACCGAGCAGATGCCGCCCGATTATCTCCTGCTCGTGGCTCGCAGGGCGTCGTTCCGGCCATACCACTGGCGGATCTATGAAAATGTGCGCCCGGAGCTGGCCGTCGAGGTGAGCGGAGTCGAACTCGCGGGCCTGTACGCCTGGGAGGCGAGCGAAGTGGTCGAACCAGATCCGGAGGGTCCGTGAAGACGCTGGACGCAGTCGTTCCCGTATACAACGAAGAGGCCATCCTTCCCGAGCTCAACCGTCGCCTGGTGGATACGCTGGGAGACCTCCCGTATGACTGGCGCATCATCTACGTCGATGATGGAAGCCGGGACAGGACAGCGGAGTTGCTCGCGGGTTTCGCGGCCGAAGATTCTCGCGTCAGCGTCGTTCACCTGTCCCGCAACTTCGGCCAGCAGCTGGCTATCTCGGCCGGCCTGGCAACGACAGAGGCCGACGCGGTCGTACTGCTGGACGGTGATCTGCAGGATCCTCCCGAGGTGATACCACTTCTGGTCGGGAAGTGGGAAGACGGATACGACGTCGTCTATGCCCTCAAGCGGGACCGGAAGGAAGCTCTGCCCAAGCGGGTTCTGTTCAGCCTGTTCTACCGGGTTCTGCGTCGGCTCAGCAACGTGGACATCCCGGCCGACGCCGGGAATTTCTCTCTCATGGACCGATCGATCGTGGACGTGATCAATACCATGCCCGAGAGAGACCGCTATGTGTCGGGACTGCGTGCCTACGTCGGTGGCAGGCAGACCGGTGTGGAGTTCGAGCGCGCGGCGCGATACGCCGGGCAACCGCGCCAATCTCCGCTCAAGCTGATGCGCATGGCGACGGACGCCTTCTTCGCCTTCTCCGAACTGCCGCTCCGGCTGGCCACGATCATGGGGTTCATAGTATCCGGTGTCGCCTTTGTGGTGCTTCTCAACGTCCTGTACCAGAAGCTCATTTCGGGCGCCGCGATCCTCGGTTGGGCGTCCACCATGACGTCCATCCTGTTCCTGGGTGGGATCCAGCTGATCGCCGTGGGGGTGATCGGTGAGTACATCGGCCGCATCTACAACGAGGCGAAGGGCAGACCCGCCTGGGTCGTCGGCCGGTACCGGAATCTCTCGGGCGGGGCTGTCGAGTCCGCCCGGCCCCTGCACGACGAGCGCGACCCCGCTTGACCATCCCTCGGAGCCGGGTCTGGCGCATCTTCGCACCCTTCAACCTCCTGCTGGTAGGCTTCGTTCTATTCTTTGCGGGCCTGCGGATCGCTCGTCCCGGGACGGTCTTCTACTACACCGAGGGCCCCGTGCTGGGGAGCCTTGCGGCCCTGGAGTCAGGCGACCTGTCGGATCTCTATCCCGCCGATGGCTGGGTCGAACCCCCCGTCGTTCTGACGCTGTACCCGCCCGTGTACTTCCTGGGCGCCG
>JBDHBK010000261.1:0-4182 GCA_039592635.1 Gemmatimonadota bacterium | reverse complement strand
ATGCCGCCGCACGCCTCGCTGGACTTGTGCAGAGGAGCGGCAGGCCGTTTTCCGAGCTGGCCGGCGCCATCCCGGCATACCCGTCCACCCCGGAGTTGCGAGTGGACTGCGCTGAGGATCTGAAGTTCGCAGTGGTCGCCCGTGCGGTGGAGCATTACAAGGCCAGTCATCCGGTAAACGACATCGATGGGGCCCGCATCGAGTTCGAAAACGGCTGGGCCCTGATCAGGGCGAGCAACACGCAGCCGGTCATCGTCATTCGGTTCGAGGCGGATTCGGTCGCCGGTCTGAGGGATATTCGCGACGACGTAGCCGGATACCTGGGCGCTGAAGGCGTGTCCGTCCCCGAGCTTGCCGGTGGTTGACGAGTCCGTGAGCCCCAAGGGACGGTCGGTCGTGGTCGCCATTGGGGGGAACGCCCTGTCGCCCGCCGGCGAGTTGGCCTCGATCGGCAATCAGTTCCGGCACACCCGGGACAGCATGGAGTCCATCGTCGACCTGGCGCTCCAGGGTTGGAATATCGCGGTCGTTCACGGCAACGGGCCTCAGGTCGGTGACGAACTTCAGAGAAACGAGGTCGCCCGTGCGAAGGTGGAGCAGCTTCCACTCGGCGTGCTGGTCGCGGCCACCGCGGGCTGGATCGGCTACATGATTCAGCAGTCGCTGCAGAATGCGCTGGAGGCTGCGGGAAGCGATCGCCGGGTCGTGACCTTGATCACCCAGTCTCTGGTCGACCCGGAGGACCCGTCGATGCGCGAGCCGACGAAGTTCATCGGCCGGGCCATTCGACCCGGGGTCGCGGAAGAACTGCGAGAGGAAGGCACCTGGATCGAGGCGGACTCGCGGGGAAACCTGAGGCGACGCGTGCCGAGCCCCGTGCCAGTGGGGATACGCGAGTCCAGGATGGTGACGGAGCTCGTGGCCCGCGGGGATATCGTGATCGCTGCCGGCGGAGGAGGGATCCCGGTTTACCTGGATCCACAGTTGGGCCTCGAGGGTGTGGACGCAGTGGTCGACAAGGACAGGGCGGCTGCCCTCCTGGGGCATGAAATCGGGGCCTCGGTGCTGTTGATTCTGACGGACGTCGACGGAGTCTACGAGAACTGGGGCAAGCCGGACGCCCGGCTGATGTCCAGGCTTACGGCTTCGGAAGCTCGGGTTCTAATCGACTCAGGAAGCCTTGGATCCGGGAGCATGGGGCCGAAGGTCGAGGCGGCTCTGCACTTCGTCGAAGGTGGGGGAGAGCGGGCGATCATCGCGGCTCTCCACGAAGGACCGGCCGGTCTGGCCGGAACGTCGGGAACGACCGTTACGCCGGACCGCATGTCTTCCGGCGGGTTTGAGTGAACACGACACGGCAAAGGCAGTCATGAACATTCACGAATATCAAGCCAGGGAAATACTCAGGGCGCACGGAGTCCCGGTCCCTCCGGGTGAGATCGCGACGACTCCCGAAGAAGCGGAGCGGATCGCGGCCCAGTACGGGGGAATGGTCGTTGTGAAGGCTCAGGTACACGCCGGAGGCCGTGGCAAGGCCGGTGGGGTGAAGCTGGCGGTTGATCCAACGGACGCGCGGGAGAAGGCGGAGGCCATTCTCGGGATCGAGATCAAGGGCCTCACGGTTGAAAAGGTCCTGGTGGCGCCAGCAGAGGACATCGAGACGGAGGCCTACCTGGGTATCGTCATGGACCGCGGTTCCCAGAGCGATGTGATCATGGTCTCGTCCGAAGGCGGGATCGACATTGAAGAGGTAGCCGCGACCAATCCGGATGCGATTCAGAAACTGGCGGTAGACGCTCGCTACGGCCTCCTTCCACATCAGGCCGCGGCGCTTGCGCATGGCCTGTATCCTGACGCGAAGCTCGCCAGACAGGCCGCCCGCATCATCATGCAGCTCTACCAGGCGTATCGGGCTGCCGGATGCACGCTGGCGGAGATCAACCCGCTGATCACGACCCCGGGCGGGGAGGTTAAGGCGATCGACGCCAAGATGAACATCGATGACAACGCTCTGTTCAGACTCCCGGATGTGGCAGCGATGCGCGACGAAGCCGCGGAGGACCCCGCCGAACGCAAGGCCCGGGAGGCAGGCCTGAGCTACATCCAGCTGGACGGGGATGTCGGCTGCTGCGTGAACGGAGCGGGGCTGGCGATGGCCACCATGGACCTGGTGAAGCACTATGGCGGCGACCCGGCCAACTTCCTGGACATCGGGGGGTCCTCCAATCCCGACAAGGTCGTCACGGCCTTTGAGATCATTACGTCGGACCCGAACGTCAAGTCCATCCTGTTCAATATCTTCGGCGGAATCACGAGGTGTGACGATGTGGCCAACGGTATCGTCGAAGCCACTCGCCGAATTGACGTGGGGCTCCCGATTGCGATCCGCTTGACGGGAACCAACGAAGACCTGGCCGTCGAGATCCTGAAGGAGAACGGTTTCGAGGCCATGACGGACATGGACGAGGTGGTGAAGAGGGCAGTCGCGCTGGCGGCGGGTGCAGCGAACTGACCATCCGGGAATCAGCACTGACCGCAGAGGATTTTCAGGCATGAGCATATTCATCGATGGCGATACCAGACTGGTCGTGCAGGGGATCACCGGACGGGACGGTTCCTTCCACACGCGCCAGATGATCGAGTACGGAACGAGCGTCGTTGCGGGGGTGACACCGGGGAAGGGGGGGCAGGTCTTCGATGACACGGTCCCGGTGTTTGACACCGTAGCCGAGGCCGTATCAGAGACAGGGGCGAACGCCAGCGTGATCTACGTTCCCGCAGCGTTTGCCTCCAGCGCGATCTTCGAGGCGGCCGACGCGGGGGTCGACCTCATCGTGTGCATCACCGAGGGAGTCCCGGTGGGTGACATGATGACCGCGCTTCCGTATGTCCACGAGAAAGGTGCCCGATTGATTGGCCCGAATTGTCCTGGCCTGATCGCGCCGGGGATAGGGAAGATCGGTATCCTCCCGGGCCAGATCGTGACTCCGGGGCCTGTGGGCATCGTGAGCCGGTCGGGCACCCTGACCTATGAGGTCATTTTCCAACTGACCCGGAACGGCATCGGCCAGTCGACGTGTGTCGGCATCGGCGGCGATCCGCTGATCGGCACGGATTTCGTGGATTGTCTGACTGCGTTCGAAGCGGATCCGCACACCAGTGCCGTCGCCATGATCGGGGAGATCGGGGGAACGGACGAGCAGGTGGCCGCGGAGTTCGTCAGGGACCACATGTCGAAGCCGGTGGTCGGGTTCATCGCTGGGCAGACGGCTCCGCCGGGTCGGCGCATGGGACACGCGGGAGCTATCATTTCCGGGTCCGAAGGTACGGCGGCCGAGAAGATGAGCGCGTTCCGCGATTGCGGTATCGCGGTAGCCGAGCGACCGGCTGATCTGGTGGGCCTGATCGAGGCGAGACTCTAGACACGCACGGAGGCACCTTCAATATGAACGAGACGGACACCCTTACGATCATCAAGCCGGACGCCTTCGGGGCCGGAAAGGCGGGCCACATCATCGCGCACCTGGAGGACGCCGGGTTCCGGGTTGTGGCGGCTACCGTCAAGCATCTTACCCTCGATGAGGCCCGGGCCTTCTACGCCGTGCATCGGGAGCGGCCCTTCTTCTCGTCGCTCGTCGAGTTCATGACCTCGGGGCCTTGCATGCCGCTGCTGCTTCGGCGCGAGGACGCGGTTCCCGAGCTTCGCGCGGTGATCGGCGCGACGGATCCTGCCGAGGCCGACGAGGGTACGGTACGGGCCCTATATGCAGAGAGTAAGGAGCGCAACGCGCGACTCCGCGCTTGATTGAGCGTGGCGCATGATTGACAATAGAGACCTGAAGGGCTATGAATAGCGGCTTCCCGGCGGGACGGGTCGATCTGAACGAACTCCGCGCGGGGCCGTTGGAGTGGTCCGGAAAGCTTCCCGCTGAGCCGGGAGCCTGGGGTCTGGACGAGCTGGGGGCCGTGGATGAGCCCTTGCTCGAGTATCGTGCCGAGGCGGGTGGACGTGGCAGTGTCCGGGTGGCCGGTCGTCTGACGGCGGTGCTCAAGCTCGCGTGCCGGCGTTGCCTGGATGAGATTGAGTGGCCGATGGAGGTCGCCTTCGATTTCCGGTTCGACCCCGCCGTGCAAGAGTGGGAAGAAGAGGGTGGGGTGTTCACGCTGGACCCGAACGCCGCG
>JBDHBK010000260.1:0-3970 GCA_039592635.1 Gemmatimonadota bacterium | reverse complement strand
CCTGCTGCCATCCGGCTGGTTCGGCTTCGGGATCCAGTGCACCAAGTGCCAGTGGAGCGTCGAGGAAGACACGGGGCTGTCCGCGTGGGAGTTCAGCTCTCCTCCCGAGATCAGTTCGATCCAGGCCGGCAGTCCGGCGGCGGCCGCAGGTCTGCGGCGCGGAGACGTGCTCCTGGAGATCGACGGCGAGCCCCTGGTCAGCGAAAAAGGCGGGCAGCGCTTCGGGTCCGTCGAGCCGGGTCAACAGGTTCGCTGGACCTACCGGCGCGGCGGCGAGACGCGGACCACCACGGCGACGGCCGGCCAGCGACCGAACATGCCGCCGCCTCCGCCCCCGGCACCGGAGCCGGACGCGGAGCCACTCGCGTACACCGGAGTGGCGCGGGCCTATATTGCGAGCGCAACCAACAAGCTCCGGTACTCGGGCCTCGTCGGAGCAACCAGCGTCGAAGTGAGGGGGACCGGTTCGGTGGTCGTGAACATCATCGAGCCGGGACGGGAGATCGAGATCGTGACGTCGGATTCGCGCACCAGGATTCGCATGGACGACCCGAAGTAATGTGACACCCTGTCACCCCCGGAGGGCCTGGCGTCGACAACATGGCGCCGCGGCTGTCCGGGGGTCCGTGCATCGAGGAACCCGCTGGTCGTTGATCCTACGGGTGCCCAGTGGCACAAGTTCAATTCCCACAGGCGACTGCGTGATTCCAACGGCGCCGCCTCCGGTGCTGTCTCATCCTCCGCGCCAGCCGCACGACTCTTGCTCTCCATACTCAGTTCGACTCAGAGGCACGACTTCAGGGAGCAGACCCATGCGACACCCCGTGCGTTTCCTCGCGGCCCTCGCGGTCGCGGTACTCGTTACCCCCGCAGTTCTCGCCGCCCAGTCGGCGACCGAGATCGACGAACGACAGGCCTTCTTCGACGAGATCCAGGCCCCGAACTGGCTCGGCACGGACATCGACCATACGCCGATCAAGCGGCAGCGTGGCGGAAGCTGTTGGAGCTTCTCGACTGTGGCGTTCCTCGAGTCCGAGGTGCTGCGGACCAACGAGGACGTCGTGGCGGCCCTCAAGGAGGCGAAGCAAGATCTCGATCTGTCGGAGTACTACATCGTGTACTGGGCATACGTCGAGAAGGCCCGCGAGTACGCACGTCGGAAGGGCGAGAACGCCCGCTTCACCGACGGCGGATTGAGCCACGACGTGACGTGGCTGGTCGAGGAGTACGGCATCGTCCCCGAGGCTGACTTCGCCGTGGTCGAAGACTACGGCGCCATGCGCACGGACCTCAACGCGGTGCTGAAAGCGCACGAGGAGAGCGGCGACTGGACCGAGGACGTGGTGGTGGCCGAGATCCGCGAGGTCCTGGATCGTCACCTCGCCCCGCCGCCGGAGACGATCACGGTGGCCGGTCAGGTCATGACGCCGATCGAGTACGCGACCGAATACCTGGCCCTCGATCCGGCCGTGTACTGGGAGATTACGTCGTATACGGACGTGCCGTTCTATGGGCGGGGAGAGCTCGACGTTCCCGACAACTGGTGGGACTACGACGGCTACTACAACCTCCCGCTCGACGACTACATGCAGACCATCAACCACGCCCTCGACGCCGGCTACCCGGTGGTGATCGACACCGACTGGGGCGACAAGGGGGCTTCGTGGAACGGTGCCGGAATCGCCGTCATTCATCCGGATCAGCTAGACGGAGCGGCGATCGACCAGGAATCGCGTCAGCTGGACTTCGTCGAAGGTCGCACCACGGACGACCATCTCGTGCTGGCCGTAGACCACCGCGTGGTGGACGGGGTGGACTGGTATCTGATCAAGAACTCGCATGGCACCAGTTCCGGCAGGCGCGGCTACGTGTGGATTCGCGGCGATTGGATGGCCATGCGGGTGCTGGCGTACATGGTACACCCGGAAGCCCTCGACCCGAGCCTCGTGGACCAGTTCGGGGGTGATCGCTAGTTTCGATCAGGTGAATCCCCCACGCACCTCCGGTGTAGGAAGTTGCACAGGGATGACCCGCCCAAGGAGGTAGGCATGCTCCAGCTCATTGGCATCCCGCTCGTCGTCGCCGCGTGGGCCGTGCCCATCCTGTTCGTCCTTACCCTGGGGTTCCTGTTCAGCCTGGCCGTGTTCCGGCCCCTGTTCCTGGCGTGGTCGCACGCCTGGGACGCCGCCGCCGGTTGGGTGAATCGGGAAGTGCAGGCCATGGCCGAGTGGGTCCTGTCGCGCACCTACGTGTACGCCGTCCGGCACACGCGCATCGACTGAGCGCCCCGAGTAGAAAGCGTGTGTGTCGCGCCCCGCCGGTTCCTTTAGAGCCGGCGGGGAACCTGAGATTCCCCACCAGTACAAAAGTACGATTGTCGCTTATTCGGATATTCGTATGTTTGTCCTTGTGAAATAAATCACGAGCACAAGGCAATCATATGATGACCGATCCGCAGGACCTCAAGCGAGCCGCCCGAGTGTTCAAGGCGCTCTCGCATCCCGGCCGGCTCCAGATCGCGTGTCTCCTCGGAGCTGGCGGATACACGACGCAGCGCGACCTGATCGAAGCGTTGGGCTGGCCCCAGTCCACGGTGGCGCGACACGTGGGCGCTCTGCGCTCGGGTGGTCTCGTTACCGCGCGTCGGTGCGGAACGGAGGTGCACCTCGAACTCGTCGAGCCCGTCGCGCAGGATCTGATGGGAGCGGTGTGCGAATGGGTGCACCCGGAGACCGGAGAACACTTCAACCACAGGCTCAGCGAGCTTTCGCATGAAGCGTAGACAATTCATCCGTGTGGGCTCGTACGGCGCCGCGGGCGCCGCCGTAGCCGGCGGATTGACGACCGACTGGTACGGTCGATATGCAAATCCGATCGCGGATCCGGGAACCGACGGTGACCGGGTCGTGCCCTCTTTCTGTGAGCTGTGCTTCTGGAAGTGCGGCATCCTGGCGCACGTGAAGGACGGCCGGGTTACCAAGATCAAGGGCAACCCGAAGGACCCCCTGTCGAACGGGCACCTGTGCCCGCGCGGGGCAGGTGGAACCGGACTGCTGTATGATCCCGACCGCCTGCAGAAGCCCATGGTGCGGCGGGACAAGCGCGGCTCGCAGGTCTTCGAGGAAGTGTCGTGGGACGACGCGCTGGGCGTGGTGGCCGAGAACTTCGAGCGCATCAAGGCCGAGCACGGAGCCGGCGCGCTCGCGCTGTTCTCGCACGGCTACGGCGGCAGCTGGATGAAGCACCTGTTCAAGGCGTACGGCTCGCCCAACATCGCCGCGCCTTCGTACGCCCAGTGCCGCGGTCCGCGGGAGGTCGGGTTCGATCTCACGTTCGGGTCCGGCATCGGCTCGCCCGAGAACACCGACATCCGTAACGCCCGCTGCCTCGTGCTGATTGGCAGCCATCTGGGCGAGAACATGCACAACACCCAGGTGCAGGATTTCGCGGACGCGATCCGCAACGGGGCGGACATCATCACGGTCGACCCGCGCCACTCGGTCGCCGCCTCCAAGTCACGCTGGTGGCTCCCGATCAAGCCGGGAACGGACACGGCCCTGCTGCTGGCCTGGATGAACGTGATCATCGGCGAGGGCCTCTACGACCGCGACTACATCGAGACGTACGCCTACGGATTCGACCAGCTTTCGGAGCACGTGAAGGCGTTCACTCCGGAGTGGGCGTATCCCCGCACAGGAATCGAGCCGGATGTGATCCGGCGCACGGCCCGAACGATGGGCGCTGCCCGCCCGGCGACGCTGGTCCACCCGGGCCGGCACGTGACCTGGTATGGCGACGACACCCAGAGGTCGCGCGCGATCGCGATCCTGAACGCGCTTCTCGGCTCGTGGGGCCGGAAGGGCGGGTTCTTCGTCCCGTCCCACCTGTCGATCCCGCCGTACGAGTATCCGGGTTATCTGCCGCACGACGACCAGGCGGCCGACCGGCCGGCGCCGAGCGACTTCCCGCT
>JBDHBK010000259.1:0-3978 GCA_039592635.1 Gemmatimonadota bacterium | reverse complement strand
AAAGTGCTGCCCGTCCGGGCTCCAGGCACCGGACGAGTTGATGAACTGGAGACTCTCGAAGTGCGAGTCCACGGCCGCCTTGGTGAGGCGACGGATGGTCTCGCCTGTCTCCGCATCCGCCAGGAACATCTCGATCGCAAACAGGTCCTTCTCGGAGAGAAACACGACCCGTGAGCCGTCCGGGCTGATCGACGGCCCGATGTTCAGGCCACCCCCGCCCATCTTCTGCGAGATCAGCTGCGTTGCGTTGCCGTGCTGAGGCAGCGGCGGGGGATCTTTCAGATCCGGGATTCCCCTCTCCTCGTCGGGAGCGCCGGGTTCCTCACTCGGCTCAGCATCCGGGGCATCCGGATCGACGAACGCGAAGTTCGCCCGGTCGCCCAGGGCATCCTCGGCCACTGAGGCGTAGGCATCGTAGATGGCCTGGTGCCACTCGGCCTCCAGCTGCGGGATCGGGATCTGGAGCACGGCTTCCAGCGCCTGCTCCGGGTTTCCGGACTGGCCGGCGACCTTCAGCGCCTTGCCGACGGCCTCGTCGCCCCACTTCCCAGCCACGAACGCCCAGAAAGCCTGGCCCCACCGGTACGGGAAGAACTCCCACTGTCGGGTCGTCAGGTCGCGCAGCGTGGGGAGACGACAGTTGCACGCCGCCGCGTCCCGCATCCACATGGCCGTGTGCGCATCGACCGGTCCCACCGACAGATACTCGGCCATCCCCTCGATGAACCACAGCGGCAGGAGGAGCGCCGTCGGACCGCGAAAACCGATCCCACCTTCGCCCGTCAGGCTGGTGATGTCGAACTGGAACGCGTGGACGAGCTCGTGCCCAAGCACGTGGTCAGACTCGGCCAGGGTACCGGCAAGCGGAAGCACGATGCGTCGCTTCAACACCTCCGTCACACCACCCGTCGACTCGCCGAGCTGTCCGAACACGGCGTTGGTCTGCTCGAAGTCGGGGTGGCTGGCGTACAGGATCAGCGCCTGGCGACCCTTGAGCTCGTGATCCAGCAGGCGGCCGATGCGAGCGTACCAGCGCTCCGCCATGCGGCCGGCCTCCCCGATGATGCTCTCCATCTCGGGGTAGTAGTAGATGTCGAAGTGCTCGGTCTGCAGGACCTGGGTATCGAAGGTCTTGTACTGAACCTTGTTGCGACCGAAGTACTGAGCATCGGCCGCTTCCGGCAGAGTGACGGCTCCCAGCAGGAGCGCCATGAAGAAGAGCAGTGCCCTCGAGACGAACGGGCCACGTGTCATATTGTTCCTCCGTGGTCCGAAGGCACCGCGCCTTCGGAGAAAAATACCGCCCCTCACGTGCGGTTCAGATCCATACCCGCCCTGGCCGATCGTGTTTCTCACCGAGGCCCGGCCTGACGCGAGTTCAGTTGCAGGGTCGTACCATTCCATCATAGCGGTCGCGCGCCCGCTCTGCCTGCTCCAGGTCATCGTATGGGCCTAGGAACACTCGGGTTAGCCCATCCGTACCCGGTTGCTGAACCACCAGCAATCCGCGATCCCGGAAGCTGGTGGCTACGCTAGCCGCGTTTGCCGGATCCGAGAAAGCGCCCACCTGCACCATGCTGCACGACAACATGGCCGACATCTCGACAACCGAGATTCGCACCCGCGCGGTTCCCGGCCCCAGCATATCGATTTCCCTGGCCGCCGCCATCGACAGGTCGATGATCCGGTCATCCACGAACGGCCCGCGGTCGTTGATCCGCACCTCGGTCCGAAGCCCGTTGTCCAGGTTGTGTACCTGGACGCGAGTTCCGAACGGCAGGCGCTTGTGGGCCGCCGTCATCTCCTCCATGTCATAGACCTCACCGGAGGCCGTACGCTTCCCGTTGAATCCGGGTCCATACCAGGAGGCGATTCCCTGCTCTGACCAGTTCTCGCTGACGCTGGTCATGGGAGGCGGAGTCGTTCCCCCGCAGGCGACAAGCAACAGGGAGGTGGCGACGAGCGCGAGTCGGACGGAACGGAGGTAGCCCATGAGATTCAAGTTACGGCCGCCGGGCCCTTGGCGGGAGTAGTTTGGCGTCCCGGAGAGTACGATCGGCCGATTGCGGCCGGTGTCGCGAGTCCACACGATTCTAGATCGACAACGTGAGGTCCCTTTGGAACCGGACACCTGCGGAGAGCCATCATGAAGGACACCGAATACAGCATGCACCGGACCCTGCCCGGGGTCACGTTTGACGAGGCCATCGAGGTCGTGACCGACGCCCTGAAGGAAGAGGGCTTCGGAGTCCTGACGAGGATCGACGTGGCCGAAACGTTGAAGACCAAGATCGGCGCGGACTTCCGGCCGTACGTGATCCTCGGGGCCTGCAACCCGGTGCTGGCCCATCATGCGCTCTCCGCGGACGACAACATCGGTCTGATGCTGCCCTGCAACGTCGTGGTCGCCTCCGCCGACGGCGGTGCCGAGGTGGCGTTCGTCCGGCCGCACGCGATGATGGACATCGCGGACGCCCCCGAGATCCGGGACGTGGCCGACCAGGCCCAGGCGAAGCTCGAGAGGGCTCTCGAAGCGGTTGTGGCTCAATCCGGCGCCGCGGGGGCGTAAGCAGCCCCCAGCGTGTAGGCGCCGGCCTCTGCCGACCACAGAATCGAGCCGTCCGCCAGGTCCACCGCCACGGCCCGGCCCGCGGTCTGAGGGGTGCCCTCACAGGACACGAACGCCCGCAGGCCAAGCTCGTCCAACGCGATGCCGTGCGGGTGTTCCGCTCCCAACGAAATCCGTGACGTCTCGATCAACGAGTTCGTGTCCACCATCGACAGCGAGGCGTCTCCCCGGTTTGCCGTCACCAGGGTCCTACCGTCCGGGGTGAGAGCGATCTGGGCCGGCCTGGACCCGACCGTCACCGTTCCGATGACCTCGCCATTCAGGCGAAACGATCTCACCGCGTCCGCGAGGTGCAGCCCCACCCAGATCACCTCGCCGTCGGGCGACCAGGCCAGGTTCAGCGGTTTGAGGGCCGGCTGGCCGGGAAGTCCAGCCTCGGGACCCGCGGCGAAGCGATCTCGCTCTTCGAGAGTCCGGGCGTCCAGGAGGACGATCTCGTCGCTCAGGCTGCAGGCCACGGCCACGAGGTCGCCCGTTGGATCCACTTCGGCGTGGTGCGGACCGCCGCACACCACGGGCGTCGCCACGACCGACAGGTCCGCCAGGTCCACGACGGAGACGCGACTCGGGACTCCCGGTTGCGAGCGATCGTAGTCCGGAACGAAGGCCCGGGTACCGTCAGGCGTGATTCCGATCCGGGCAGCCCCCGCCGTGGGCAGCGTCACACGTCCCACGAGGCGATCGCCGACCATTTCATACTTCCACAACGTCGGCTCGCCATGCGCCACGGTCGCGTACCAGTACCGCCCGTCCGGGCTGATCGCTACCGCGTGAGGCTCGTCCACCTCGTCGCGCCTTCGGTCCGTGGGTATGCGGCTCAGTATCGCGCCGTCCGACGGGTCCATGCGCAGCACCTCGTCGGTGAAGCCCGACGTCACATAAAGTCGACGGTCGGATTCGGGACCCTCGTTTCCCGGGCCATTCGGCTGCGAGGACTCGCTCGAGCACCCGACGACCAATGCAGCCATGGCGGCTGTCGCCATCCAGGTCCCGCGTTTCAGAACGTCGGCTGGAGAACCCATAGGCCACTGTTCAGGTCCGAGACATAGATGAGTCCGTCGTGCAACTGGGGAGCCCAACTGCACGTTCCGGACAGTGCGATACAGGCGCCGTCCACATCGTACTGGATGCTGGCGACCTGTCGGGCCTGCTTGTCGAGTTCTCCCAGCAGGCGGCCCGACACGTCCACAGCGTGGATGCCGTTCTCGTACCACGAGAAGTAGGCGATCTCGTCGACCTCATCGACCCAGAAATTGTGCGGTGCGGCGCCGGCCAGGGTGAAGCTGGCCACCTGGGTGGGGGCCGAGAGGTCATTCACATCCACCACCAGCACGCGCCCCGGGACGGCT
>JBDHBK010000258.1:0-4211 GCA_039592635.1 Gemmatimonadota bacterium | reverse complement strand
TCGGGATCGAACTGGAGCGGCGCGAGGACGGACGTGCGGTACGCTTCTCTGTCAATCCGGAGCCGTCGCCCGAGCAGAAGGCCTTGAGAGACGCCTGGGTCTCGAACCCGTAGGCGGCTCGAGCCAGGCAAGATCCAGCCGTTTAGCGCTCCACCGGCCCCAGGTACGTGTCCAGCCAATCCAGGGTCTCGCGTATCAGCAGCGAGCGCGGCACGTCGTGCCCCCCGTCTGGTACATCGGCTTCTGGGACGTGTCCAGGGGGAAGAACATGTCGTACCGGCCGTTGAGCATCAGCACCGGTATCTTGAGACGTGTCACGTGGTTGAACGGGTCGGCCTCCGGCAGCGCCCGCTGGAACTTGAGGCCGGCGACGTAGAAGACCGCGGCGTCGAAACGAGGCTCCACGGCCGTCATCAGGACGCCCATGCGGCCTCCCCAGCTCACCCCGAAGTACGCCAGTCTGTCCGCGTCGATGTCCTCCCGGACTTCGAGGTAGTCGATGGCTCTGCCCATGTCCCGGTACCACTGGATGACCCGGTCCCGATAGGCCACCGACTCGTTAGGCATGTCGGTATCGAGGTCATCCCGCCTTTCGTAGACGCCCTTGTACACCGGGACGATCACCGCCCGCCCGTCCTTCACGATGAACTCCCCTGCCCATCGCGTCAGCTCGTCCGAGAAGATCGCGTTTGATCCCGGGAAGTAGACGACGGCTTGAAACGGTGGCTTCGCATTCTTCGGAACGAAAAGATGCGCCAGCCCGCGTTCGTCGCCGTACGCCGCGTCGTACGAAATCAGCTCGCGTGTCCAGTCGTCCGGAGTCGTGTCGCGAACCTCGGCGACCGCGTTGAGCGGTGCGGGATCATACGCGTACATCCCGAGAAACACCTGGTACGTCTCGTCCGACACGGGCTGCTCGGCGAGGAAGTCGCGCACGGGCTGCTCGATGGGCATGCCGGCTGCTACAAGATCCTCATCCCCGTATACCGCGAGCCGCAGTCCGTTTGTGACCGAGCGATCCCAGGCACGCTGCACGTACCCGTCGTTGAACATGTAGGGCGCGTCATTCCAGCCCCCGCCCAGGATGAAGTGGCCGCCGCTTCCCTCGTTCCAGCACCACTCGCGGGCGTTGCCTCCCATGTCGAGCGTGCCGTAGGGCCCGACGCCGTCGTACTCACCGGCGCGCGAGGGACCGTCGCCGGAGAAGTTGCTGTGCGGAACGACATGCGATGAGAGATAGGTGCCGGCGGCGCGGTTCCAGTGGTAGATGGTCGGCAGTCGCTTCCCGGCCCAGTTCGCGTACGCGTTCGCTTCGTACCAGCTGAGTCCGGTCACCGGGTAGTCACCCTCTCCGTCCGGATAATCGCCGGCCTCCCACGTCGCCGGTCCCTGCCTGCCCGTTCGGTCCATAAATAGAGAGATGGCTTCTTGAAATGCCAGCGTCCGGCCGTCCCTCACGATAGGCTCGGGCCAGTAGGCTGGGTCGGCGTACCCGCCCGCCTCCATGAATCGCTTGTATTCACGGTTCGTCACCTCGAGGCGGTCGATCCAGAATCCTTTAATCTTGGCCGGTTCGACGTGCTCCAGGCCCGGGCTGCCAATCACGTGCTCGCCCCCGGGCACCCAGACCATGTCCGCCGAATCCGCCTCTGTGGAAACGAGACGGAAGGTGGAGTCCATCGGGAGCCACCAGAACGTGCCAACCTCCAGTCGCGTGTGGCCATCCAGCTCGAAGCGCAGGCGTGTTAACCCATTCGGAATACGCGCAGAGTCCAGCGGAGTGGTTCCAACGAGATCCCACGGGCCGTCCGCCCCGTAGGTGTTGGTGTAGACCGCTGCCCCGGGCGGATCCGTCCGTATGGGCGTAACCCGGCTGAAGGACCGCACCAGAGCCCCTTGAGTCGAGTCATCCCAGAACTCGCTGCCGGCTCCACGCGCCACGGCCCAGGCCGAGTCCCACAGGCGCAGCTCGACCAGGTTCTCGAGTTCATCCGCCAGCCGGGTTCGCTCTTCGAGTCGTTCCGCCGCGCCGCCGGATCGAATCATCCAACCGATCGCCACCACGCCCCACAACGACGAGGCAAGGAGAGCTCCGAGCCCCAGATTCCTCCAGGTGAAGAGCGACCGGGCAGTCCCACCGGATCCCCGAGTGCCCAGGTCTGCTGCCCCGTCGGACGCCGCGGAATCCGAAACCGCCCCCTGCACCACCGCCGTGATCAGGGCGATCGGGAATCCGACCGCCAGCAGTACCAGGGCCAGGGTAAACACCCGTGGAGGGAGGCCGACATTGTCCACCAGGACGTCGACCACCTGCAGCAGCACCCAGCCTCCCGCCAGGTAAAGGCCCAGGACCTGCCAGACTGAGCGTCCACCGAGCTTCAAAGCGTCCCCTCGGGTTCGTAGGTGTCGGCCTCGGGAGCATAGCCGTTGGGCAGGCCGAGCTCATCCATCAGGGCCTGCATGCGGGGGTTGCCCCGGAGGGGGTCGAGCGCCGGGTCCACGCCCACGATGCCAGCCGACAAACTCCCTCCGGCCCTCAGCGTCTCGAGCCAGTCGAGGGCCGTGTCATGATCGCCCAGCTTCGTGTACAGGCCCGCTATCATCTGCAGCGTGAGCACGCTGTCAGCAATCAGGGTCGCCACAGACTCGCGAGCTCTCGCCACCAGCTCTTCGTCGTTGGATCCATCCGTGAGCGCGGGGCCGAGAACGCGCGCGGCTTCCGGGTCACTCGCCCCCATCACGCGCGCAAACCTGACGGCGTGCTCGGCGATTTCACCGCCCGTCAGTCCCATCTCCGCTCCCGAGGTCATGAAGGTCGGCAGCGCGCCGGTCTCCCCTCCGCTGGCGGCGCTGGCCTCGTATTGCATACGGGCTTCTTCCCACTCGCGGGCCACGAGCAGCGAAAGGCCGAGCGTCGAATGAGACTGCGGTGACAACGGATCCAGATCCAGCGCCATCCGCTGCTGCTCGATCGCCTCCTGGACCCGCCCCTGCAGGCGGAGCATGTCCCCGAGCGAGGCGCGGGCCCACGCGTAGGAGGGCTTGAGTGCCACCGCCCGCTTGAGCGCCAGCTCGGCGGTCGTCCAGTCCCGGTCCGCCTCGAAGGCCAGCACGCCCCACGATGCCCACCCTTCCGCCAGGTCCGGGTCGAGGAGTACGGCCCGTTGGGCCGCCATCTTGGCCCTTGGCACCAGCGTCTGCGCCCGCGCGTCCCGGTAGGCCAGGCCGTCGATGGCATCCGCCAGCCCGCTCCAGCCGAGGGCGAAGTTGGGATCGCGAGCTACCGCGGCCTCGAAATCGTCCACGGCTTCCCAGAGCAACGGGACGCTGCGTGTGTACCACTTCTGCCGGCCCGCTACGTACAGGTCCCAGGCCTCCAGGTCCGAGGTGCCGCCACGGTACAAGTCGGCCTCGCCGCCCCCGAGTCGCGGCAGCATCGCCCGCACGATGGAGCTGGCCAGCTCCTCCTGCACCAGGAAGATGTCCGTGATGTCCCGGTCGTACTCCTCCGACCACAGGTGGAAGCCGGTCTCCGCGTCGATCAGCTGCGCCGTGATGCGGACGCGGTCCTCGGAGCGGCGAACGCTCCCCTCGAGGACCGTCTCGACGCCCAGCGTGTCACCTATCATCCGGAGGTCCAGGTTCTGCCCCCGGAAGGCGAACGAGGACGTGCGGCCCGCCACCTTCAGGTCCCCTACCCCGGCAAGTGCGTTGATCAGCTCCTCGGCCAGGCCATCGCTGAAGTACTGGTTATCGAGATCCCCGCTCATGTTGGCGAACGGGAGGACGGCGATCGAGTCGTAGTCTCGGCTCCCGGGGCCCGTTCTGGTGAGCGTCCACCAGGCGCCAAGACCGAGAAGTACGACCCCGACCAGCGCTGCGACGCCGGCTGGCCAGCGGCTGCGGCGTGGTTGGGCGGCGATCGCTTCGAGTTCGACGGTCTGGGCCGGGTCCGTGGCTCTCAGACCGTCCGGAGTGCGCTCGTACATCCATGCCAGGATGAGGGCAACCGGGAATCCTACGAGTGCCAGCCAAACCACCAGGGTGACGGACCACTCCGGAAACGAAAGCCGCGGAAACACGAGGTCGGCACCTTCAATGGCCACGAACGCGACTGTGCCGTAGAGGGCTGCGGCCCGAAAGCCCCCGCGCCGCTTGAGCTTGGCCAGGAAGTGCTGATAGCCGGGATTGACGGTCACCGGGGCAGCACC
>JBDHBK010000257.1:0-5085 GCA_039592635.1 Gemmatimonadota bacterium | reverse complement strand
CAGCGCATCGTCACCATCGACATGCTCGGCGACGAGTTCCTCGAGACCGTGAACACGGGGGACCCGATCTCGATCCACGATGACGGAACGGTCGAGGTGGGCTGAAGCCGAGGACCGGAGCCGCGGCAGTCCGGGGATCGCCCGGGTGGCGATCCCCTGCAACCGGGGAGAATCATCATGCTCTGCCAGGCAGTAGGATGGTTCCGTGGTGTCATGATTACACGAGCGGGGTCGGCGTCCTCGACGGTGCTCGTGGCGACGCTCCTTCTGCTCGGCATCGCGGCGGAAGGAAGGGCTCAGGCGCGCGACACCAACCCGCTGGAGGCGGGCAGAGTCCTGGACGACATCGCTCCACAACCTGGATCGGTGATTCCCATCGGTATCCCTCAAGGCTGGTTCGACTTCAAGGACGACGTCTACGACAAGATCGGCCTGAGGTTCGGGTTCAGCTATCAGATGCTTGGCCAGATCGCCTCGGATGTCCTGCCGGACGCCACCTATGACACCGCGCTGGGCGACTGGTGGGGATTCCTGACCAAGTGGACGTTGATCGACAAGGGCGGCGATTACGAAGGCACGTTCGTGTTCAGCATGTTCGACCGCGGGGCGGTCGGGAGCAACGCCGTGCCTTCGAACTTCGGCCTCCTGGACGTGGGCAGTCTCACGACCAACGTTGAATTCACGACCTGGTCGTTCGCCATCGAGAATCTCTACTGGGAGCAATGGCTGCATCCGGGGAACGACAAGCTGATGTTCCGGGTCGGCAACCAGGTCGTGACCACGCTGCTCAATCCGTTTCGCTTCAAGGACTCCAGGGTCTCGTTCACGACCGGACCCTGGGCATTCCATCCAAGCGTGCCCTATCCCACGTTCGGCTTCGGAGCCGCGTTCAAGTGGTGGCCCGACGAGGACTCCGGCCTCTACATCGCCGGCTCGCTGAACGACATGAACGGCGACCCGAACCTGCAGGGTTTCGACTGGTCGACCGTCGGCAGGGGCGAGTTCTTCTACGGACTGGAGGTCGGGTTCAACCGGAGTCGCTCAAAGAACGATTTCGACCACGTCCACCTGCTCGTGTTCTACGGGAGACCCTGCCCAACAAGGCCGGAGGCGGATTCAGGATTCTCGGCGAAAAGCAATGGGATCGCTGGGTGGGCTTCGCCAGCTACACGTTCAACACGGCCGAGGGTGGAGGCGTCACAGGCACATTCTCGAGACATGTCGCCACCGCAGGCACCGCCTACCTGAATCCCCTCAACGTGACGGGAGAGGTGGCGGCCAGCCTGCTGTACATGAACCCCATAGAGGAGATCTTCGAGGGACCCGTGCGCGATCAGTATGGGTTCGAGACGTACTGGAGAATCCTGCTCACGACGAATATCTGGGTCACGCCGGGCGTGCACCTGATCTTCAATCCGGCCCTGAATCAGGAACATGATTTCATCGCGATTGGTCAGGTGAAGTTCAGGATTCCTGTCTAGCTGAACGGGGTGATAGTACGGTGGACTCGGTGACGGCAGTCCGCGTAAGTCGAGGATTGACAACGGATATGCCGGCGCGCACCCTCATTCGGTGCGCTTCGATTGGACGAGTCTGCACCCCCCTTGCAGGTCCTCGTCAACAGGGGTGGATCCGCCCCAGAAGGCTTACCCTGATGAGAGTCCTCCGCACTGCCGTACTGCTCGTGCTCGCGAACATCATGGCTCCAGGGCTGCCTCTCCTGCATGCGCAGGTGGATTCCCTCCAGGCCGTTGCCGATGCGGAGGCCGTTTCGACCCAACAGGCACCCGTAATCGACACGATCGTAGTTCGGCGGGCCAACGTGTTCAGCGATGAGGAGGCATCCAACGCCATCTACCGTTTCATGAACAACGTGCACGTCATCACCCGTCCCTGGGTCATCAGACAGGACGTGCGGGTCAAGGCCGGGGAGCCGTACGACTCGGCCCTGGCAGCAGAGACCGAACGGCTGCTGCTGGCTCGGCAGATCTTCCGCAGGGTGGAAATCGACACCGTCAGAAGCGAGGACGGGCTGGCCTTCGTGGTCGAAACGCAGGACGCGTGGTCCCTGAAGCCGAAGATATCGTTCGCCGCCGCATCAGACGGGACGGTGACCTACACGCTCGGTCTCAACGACGTCAGCATCTTCGGTACCGGCAACCGGGTGTATGGCGCCTACCAGAAGCAGGTAGACCGTCAGGGGTGGAACATCTCGGCTGACTTCACCCGGGCCTTCGGCTCCAACATCGATATTGCGGGCAACTATTCTGGAATGTCCGACGGCAAGAACGGGAACTGGGTGGTGGGAGCCCCGTTCCGCTACCTCGAGACAAGGCGCGCGTACGAGTACCTGGGCTCTGCGGCCGATCAGCGCATTTTCCGATTCATCGCCAACGACGGGGGCCAGCTGGACTCGCTCGCGTTCCAGAACACGGCGTTCATCAACAGCGTGGCGTACGGCTGGGCGCCCAAGGCAACGTCGCGCTCACACGTAAGAATCACGGCCAAAGCAGGTGTTCGCTCACAAACGTACGTGTTACAGGAAGAGCCGATTCCAGAGGTGGGCGACAGTGTGTTCGGGACGGTCGGAGGACTCGTGAGCTACCGACAGGCCCGGTACATGAGAACGAAGCACTTCAACGGTTTCGGGCAGGAAGCGATCGATCTCAGCCCGACGGCCCGTTTTGCGCTCACGCTCGCGCCGGAAGCGTTCGGCTATCTTCGATCGGGCATCGGCACCGGTCTCGGGGGCGAAGCGTCCAAGAGTCGGGAGTCCTCATGGATCTGGGCTTCGTTGCATGCCAACGGAGTGTTCGATTCCGGAGGCCTGGACTCGGCCCGCGTCGTCGGCAGCGTGGCGTTCGGAACGAAGATGGCCGAGCGCCTGGCCACGGGAGTCCAGATCCAGGGCGGGCTACTCGACGATACGGCCCCGGGGACCGAGTTCGACCTCGGCTTCCAGAATATTCTCCGGAGCTGGGAGCCGCATTCGTTCGTCGGATCGCGGACGATTTGGGGGACATTCGAGCAGCGCTGGTATATTTGGGACAAGTTGCTCAATCTGGTAGGAGTCGGTGTCGCGGCATTCCTTGACTACGGGGGCGCTTGGTACGAGGGTCAGGAGACCCGATTCGGCGGCGACGTGGGGGTCGGACTCAGAATCGGCTCGGCCCTCAGTGCCATACCTCGCACGAGCAAGATCGACGTCGGCTATCGCTTCGGAGGCGGGATCACTGGAAGCAGGTGGACGGTGAGCTTCGGCGCCGCGTTCGTCTTTCCATGGCGGGAGATCCCGGTCACCTGTTACAAGGCAGTCTCACCGGAAACAGTCGACTGCCCGCGCTTTCAATCACGGTAGGAGTGCTCGAGTTCGGAGGGGGGCGTTCCAGCCCGCAGACGAGGAAGTGACGGAAGCCGACTACGGTCAGACACAGACATGGGAGTAAGCACCATGGAAGCGAGTACTGAGCGGGCGGAAGGCGGAAAGTTCCTGGCGTGGTCTCTGGAGGCAGCCATCCGGATTGGCGTGGTGGCGCTGATCGTACTCTGGGCGCTGCGGATCCTCACTCCGTTCATCGAGATCGTCATGTGGGCGGCGATTCTCGCGGTCGCGCTCTATCCGCTGTACACGGGCCTGGCCAGGCGGCTCGGAGGTCGGGGCAAACTGGCCGCGACCCTGGTCACGCTGCTGGCCCTGGCCGTGCTTCTCGTGCCCAGCTGGAAGTTCTTCGGCGCCACGGTCGAGGAAGCGCGCGATGTGGCCCAGCAGGCGGAAGCGGGCACATTGCGGGTTCCCCCGCCCCCGGACGGCGTGCGCGACTGGCCGCTGATCGGGGAGCGCACGTACGATCTTTGGAACGGGGCCTCCCGTAACCTCGAAGCCACCATTCAGCGACTGCATCCGGAGGTCGTGGCGCTTGGTAAGTGGGTGCTCTCGGCGCTGGCTGGACTGGCCGGAACGGTGCTCCAGTTCTTCATCTCCATCCTGATCGCCGGAGTGTTCCTGTTCACCGGCGAGAAGGGACGGGACTTCTCCGTCAAGTTCGCCACACGGCTCGCCGGCCCGCCGGGCGAGGACTTCGTGCGGCTCACGGTGGCCACGATCCGCAGCGTGTTCCAGGGCGTGCTCGGTGTCGCCCTGATCCAGGCCGCGCTGGCCGCCATCGGCTTCATTCTGATCGGCGTGCCGGGGGCGATGGTCTGGGCCCTGCTCGTCATGATCCTGGCGATCCTTCAGCTCCCGCCGCTCTTCGTCGTCGCGCCGGTCATCGTGTGGGCGTTCGCTACACAGAGCACGACTGCCGCGGTCATATTCCTTGTCTACGGTCTGTTCGTCAGCGTGAGCGACGCCTTTCTCAAGCCACTCCTCCTCGGCCGTGGGGTGGACGTCCCCATGCTGGTGATTCTGCTCGGCGCCATCGGCGGCATGATCGTGTCGGGGATCATCGGGTTGTTCGTGGGGGCTGTCGTGCTCGCCGTGGCCTACCAGCTGATGATGGCGTGGCTGGAGCAGGATGCGGACCTCGGCATATTCTCGACGGCCGGTGCCCCGGTTCCGGCGGGGGATGACGCGTGACGGAGGAGATCCACCCCGAAGGGGAGCAAATCATCGAAGACGCGGCCCCATCCGCGGGTGATGCGGCCCCTCCATCGGGCGTCCGAGGCCGGTTCAGGGCGATGGACCCCGCCACGCGCGTCACCATCGTCGTTCTCGCGGTCGTGCTCGCGCTGTTCGCGTGGCACCTCGTTTCGGATCGAGCCACGCCCTATACGCAATTCGGAAAGGTGGACGGGTACGTGGTGCCCGTCGCCTCGCAGGTCACTGGATACGTGTCCCGGGTGAACGTCGTCCTCAACGAGCTCGTCAACGAGGGCGACACGCTGATCGAGATCAACCCTCTCCCATTCCAGCTCGCCGTGAACTCGGCGCGGGCCCAGCTCGAGCTGGCGGGCCAGCAGGTCCGGGCCGGGGTCTCGGCCGTCGAGTCGGCGGCGGGTCAGCTCGGAGTAGCGCGGGCGAGACTCGATAGGGCCCAGCGCTACTACAACAGGGTCGAGGCGATCAACGAGGCCAACCCGGGTGCG
>JBDHBK010000256.1:0-4006 GCA_039592635.1 Gemmatimonadota bacterium | reverse complement strand
GCGTCAGCCTCGTCGTCACCGCGCTTCTCGTGGGGACCATCATGGCCGTGTCGATCAACGACCGGTACGGGATTATCGCCGCTCTCCGGGCGATCGGCGTCTCGCGGCGCAGCATCATCGTCACCCTGCTCGTCGAGACGTCCGTGCTGGTGATACTGGCCGGGTCGATCGGGCTCGCGCTCGGCTCGCTGACTGCCCGGTATCTCGAGGGAATTCTCTCCGACTTCCCGGGCCTGCCGGCGGCGATCCGGTTCTTCGTACTCGAGCCCCGCCAGTTGTGGCTCGCCATCGCGGCTCTCACGACCGTGGGCATCGCCGCTGCGCTCATTCCCGCGTACCGGGCATCGACCCTGCCGATCGCGACCACGCTTCACCGGGAGGAACCGTGACCATGCCGGTAGTTCAGGCCGTCGACGTCGAGCGGACGTACCGGATGCAGGGTGTGCCCATCCATGCCCTGCGCGGCGTCAGCCTCGATGTGGGGGAGGGAGATTTCGTGGCCCTCGTCGGGCCGAGCGGTTCGGGCAAGTCCACGCTCCTGCACGTGCTGGGCGGCGTGGATGTGCCGGACGCGGGCACCGTGGTGGCCGACGGCACGGACCTGTCCACCCTGGGCGACAGGGAGCTGACGCGACACCGGCTGGAGCACGTGGGCCTGGTCTTCCAGCGGTTCCACCTGCTACCCATGCTGACCGCGACCGAGAACGTCGAGATCCCCCTTGCGGAGATCGGTCTCGGACGCGCGGAACGGAGGCAGCGAGCCCGGGAGCTGCTCGACCGGGTAGGCCTCGGGGACCGACTGAAGCACCGGCCGGGCGAGCTGTCCGGGGGACAGCGGCAGCGGGTGGCGATCGCCCGCGCCTTGGCGAACCGACCTTCCCTCCTGCTCGCCGATGAGCCGACCGGAGAGCTGGACGGCGAGACATCGAGAGGCATCCTCGAGCTGTTCGAATCGCTGGCCGTCAGCGGGACGGCGATCGTCGTGGCGACGCACGATCTGAAACTGGCGGCCGCCGCCGGCCGGCAGATGAAGATGGTCGATGGACGCTTCAACGGGGTGGAGTTCCAGTGATATCGAGCCTGGTATGGGCCTCGATCCGGCAGCGACCCGGGCGCTCCCTGCTGCTGCTGCTTGGCTATGCGCTCGGCGTCGGAGTCACAGTCGCGCTGCTCTCGATCGGCGACGCGCTCGTGGAGCAGTCCCGGGACCAGGACCTGCTCGGCGGGGGTGACCTGCTGGTGCTGCCCGCCGGCATCGATCTCGAGACCCTGCGCACGGGAGGCGTCAGCTCGCTGTACTTCACGCTCGACCAGGCCCGCTTCTACCACCGGGACGTGCTGACGGGACCGCGGTTCGCCGGAGAGATCGAGTCCGTGGCCCCGTGGCTGGAGGACGAGCTGCTGTATCTCGAGGCCGGAGACGATCGGATCGCGGTATCGGCCGGTGGGCAGATTCCGTCGTCAGCGGCAGCGCTGGGCGCGAGCCCCGACCTCATCGACGGCCGCTGGGAGGACACGGATGCGGATCGTCTCTGGATGCGCCCCGAACCGGCAGAGCGTCTCCGTGAGATCGACGCCTTCCGCCCTGCGCCGCCGGCCGCGGCGGGAGACTCCACCTGGGCCGAGTGGCACTACTTCAACCTGGTCTCCCCGGACGAGTCCGAGTGGATCTACCTCACGTTCCTGGTCGGGGGAGACGTGCCAGCCGGTGAATGGGGCGGCCGCGTCCTGCTGACCTATGTGCAGTCGGACGGCCCCCAGCTTTCCCAGTTCATCGACGTCGCGCCCGCGGACATCGAGCTGCTGCTCGACGCACCCGATATCGAGATGCGGGACTCCTACGTGCGGCTGCGCGCGGATGGCGCGTACGAGATCCGCGCCACCGTCCCCGGGGCAGATGACAACCTGAGCGTCGACGTGCTGCTCGAGCCCGCGCCACTCCGATACCTGCCGCCCGTGGACGTGTCGCCGGGAGGTTTCCCGTCCGGTTACGTGGTGCCCGTGCTGCGAGGCACGGCCACCGGCTCGGTGTGCGCCGCGGGCTCGTGTCGGGTGTGGGAGAACGCGTCGGCGTACCACGACCACAACTGGGGCGTATGGCGCGACGTGACCTGGGATTGGGGCCACTTCGAGGCCGGAGACCTGTCCATCCTGTACGGCGGCGTGCGGCAGGCGACGGAGGGCGGCGCGGACAGATCGGGCGGCCGATTCGCCTTCGTCATGGACAGCCTCGGCCTCGCCGCGATTCTCCCGATCCGGAACATCGAGTACGAGTGGGTCGGTGACCGGCCGGAGCGAATGCGGTTGCACGCGGCGCTCGGCGAACAGTCGCTGCACCTCGACGTGTCGGTGGACCACTGGCTGTCGACGGAGCAGGAGGCGGAGGGCCGGAGCCGCACGTTCTACCAGCTTCGAGGCGAGGCCGAGGTGGAGGGCGTGCTGGTCGATGGCGTCGTGAACACGCGCGGAACAGGTTCATTCGAGACATGGTCGACCTCCGGTGAGGGACCGACTCGCTGAGAGCGCCTCATTGGATACGGGCGGGGCGGCGACCGGATGCTCGCAACCCCTGGCGCACCGCTAGAAACCCGTCCCGATCGCGAGCCCGTACGTGAGGTTCGTCTTGGTCTCGCCCACGAAGTCGAGATATACGGTCGGTGTGAGCGAGAAAGAGCCCACGTGGAATTCGTAGGCCGCCGCAAACCCCCACAGGAAGTACGGCTTCGTTTCGGTCCCGCCGCCCGATGTGTCCTTCTCCACCATCTCGAGGCCGGGACCCGTCCCGACTTTGAACGCGGGGGTGAGGCGGTAGGAGACGCCGGTCGCGACCAGAGCAGTTCGCTTGTGATCTCCAAACGTGAAGTCTACGCCCAGTCCCGTGCCCCACTTCTCGTTGAACCGGTACTCGTACTCGGCGCCGATCGCCCAGGACGTCTCGCTAGTGTCTGACAGCGGGGTCATACCGCCGACCAGGACCCCCACGTGGTTGTGGTGGAAGTCGTGGTGGTCGTCAGGGGTCTTCTGGGCCTGCAGGCTACCGGCTGCCAGCGACAGACCCAGGGCGGCGCCGCTGATCGACGCCACCCTCAAACGCTGGACCACGAGACTACTGCCGCCCGTCGTCCACCGTCCGCTCGTCCAGATACCAGTTCTCGGTGAGGCCCTTCTTCCTCATGGCGATGCCCACGAGGCACTCACGGACGATGCGCTCGGAGTTCAGCGCCGTCTCGTAGCCCGTGGCACGGTAAGGAAGCAGCTCCACGAGCTCGAAGCCCACCACGTTGCTCTCCGCACAGAGCCTGCGAATGAGCGGAAACGTCTCGCGGGGAGTGAGTCCGTTCGGCTCGGGCGTCCCGGTCGCGGGCATGTATGCCGGGTCCATCACGTCGATGTCGAACGAGATGAAGATGTACTCCGGCCCGTCATTCGCCTCGCGGATGATGTCCTCCATCACCGGCTCCCAGCCGCGGCGCTCCACCTCGGCCATCGTGTGATAGCGGAACCCCTGCTCGCGCATCCAGTCGAACGATTCCGCGTTCGGGTAGTACCCGCGCAGTCCGACCTGGATGAAGTTCTTGCCCGGGACGTGTCCCTCCTCGATCAACCGGTACACCGGCTGACCGTGACTGATGAGGTGTCCGAACATGGCCTTCGTGGCGTCGTAGTGGGCGTCGAAGTGAATGACGCCGACGTTTCCCTTCCCGTACACGTCAGCCAGCGCGGCCGCGTCAGCGTACATCAACGAGTGGTCACCGCCGATGATGACGGGAATGACTCGCTCGCCACCTTCCAGCTCGACCTCCGCGATCTGCCGGATGAACTCACGGATGGCCGGCATACTGCGCTCGGTGCTAAACGGATCCACGGGCGCGTCGCCGTAGTCGACGATTGTCATCTCCTCGAATGGATTGACCAGGGTCAGCATGTGGTCCATCGCGAACGCGCCCCACCCCACCGTGCTCGGGGATGCCCGTATCGCCTGCGGCCCCCAGGCTCCGCCACGGTA
>JBDHBK010000255.1:0-4723 GCA_039592635.1 Gemmatimonadota bacterium | reverse complement strand
GGATTCGGTGACTTCGCCGGCTTCCTGGTGGGTTGGGGCTATTGGATCTCCATCTGGGTCGCGAACGCCGCCCTCGCCGTGGCGTTCACGAGCTACCTGTCGTGGTTCTGGCCAGCCCTGGCAACGGACCGTCTTCTCGCCTCCGCCGTGGGAATCGGGGCGATCTGGGTGCTGACGTGGGTCAACGTACGTGGCGTGCGAGCCGCGGGTTCGGTCCAGGTGGTCACGACGATCCTGAAGGTGGCGCCGCTGGTCGCCGTAGGAACCCTGGGGCTTCTCTACCTGGATCCGGCCAATTTCCGCCCGTTCAATGCCAGCGGTGGCGGCTCGTTTCCGGCGATCACCGCCGCCGCGACGCTGACCCTGTGGGCGTTCCTGGGCTTCGAGTCTGCCACGGTCCCGGCAGAGGAGGTCGTGGACCCGGAGCGCACGATTCCACGCGCCACCGTCCTTGGCACGGTGTTCGCCGCGATAGTGTACGTCCTGGGGACCGCGGCGGTGATGGGGGTGATCCCGGCCGTCGAACTGACAGGCTCCAACGCACCGTTCGCGGATGCTGCGAGCCGCATGTGGGGCGGATGGACGGCACCCGCGGTCGCGGCCGGCGCGATGATCTCGGCGTTCGGGGCCCTGAACGGGTGGATCCTCCTGCAGGGCCGCATTCCATGGGCTGCCGCCCGAGACGGCATTTTCCCGGCAGCTCTTGGCCGTACCGGATCCTGGTCACTGGCCTCATGTTGCTGAACTCGAGTGACACGCTGGTCGATCAGTTCACGTTCGTCATCCTCCTGGCCACGTTGACCGCCCTGCTCCCGTACGCGATCTGCGCCCTGGCGGAGATCATGATCTACGCGCGCGACCGAGAGAGATTCGAGGGACAGCGCCTCACGGGGGCTATCGTCACCGCCCTGCTGGGGTTCGCTTACGCCATGTGCGCGATCGCCGGTGCGGGCCAGGAGATCGTGTACTGGGGACTCATCCTGCTCATTTCCGGCCTGCCCATGTACGTGTGGGTCGTTTGGCGGCGCGGGTCGGAGGCGGACCGCGCGACGGAGGCGATGAACTCATGAATGCACTGGGCCAGTCGGACGTCCTTCCGCTTCGGAGCGTTCTGCTGAAGCACGCCCGTGACGCGTTCGGCGATCAGCCCGCTTTGGACGCTTCATGGGAAGACCTGGCATACCTGGCCCGCCCGGACTTCGCGGGTGCCGTGGCGGAGTATGAAGCCTTCCTGGAACTCCTGGAGCGGCTCGGGACCGAGATTCACCTGGCGCCGGCCGATTCAGCGACGGGTCCAGACTCCGTCTACGTTCGGGATGCGACGGTCATATGCGATCGCGGCGCCATCCTGTGCAATATGGGCAAGCCGGCCCGGGAGACGGAGCCGGGCGCGGCCGAGAGATCGCTGCGCGCGATCGATGTTCCCGTCGTCGGACGAATCACAGGCCCAGGCCGTGTGGAGGGTGGCGACGTGGCCTGGATCGACGAGCGAAATCTGGCGGTGGGGCTCGGCTACCGTACCAATGCTGAAGGGATCCGTCAGCTGCGTGCGCTACTTGGCAGCGGGGTGGACAGAGTCGTCCCAGTGCCGCTTCCACACTGGCACGGCCCGGGCGACGTGTTTCACCTGATGTCGATGTTCAGCCCCGTGGACCGGGACCTGGCCGTGGTCTACTCTCGGCTTCTGCCGGTACCCTTCCGCCAGCTCCTCATCAAGAAGGGATACGAGCTGGTCGAGGTACCGGACGAGGAGTTCGAGAGCATGGGCTGCAACGTGCTGGGCGTGGGGCTGAGGCGCTGCGTCGTTCTGGACGGAAACCCTGTCACACGCCGCCGCCTGGAGGCTGCGGGTGCCGAGGTGCATACGTATCGGGGTCGGGAAATCAGCACCAAGGGCGGCGGCGGGCCGACGTGTCTCACCCGCCCGCTCGTGCGCTCCGAGTGAAGATCACGCGAGAAGGAGCCGATGATGAGGAACAGAACGAGTGCGGTCCTCGCCGGGGCGGCGATCGTCCTGGCCGCGATGGCCTGCAGTGACGGCACCGGTGGGTCCGAGAACGGTTTGGAGAAGGAAGTACTGGTCGCTCATTTCGTGTCCGCCTGTGTCGGTGTCGGTCCTCAGCAGTGCCTGAACGTGCGCGAGAGCGCCGACGATGACTGGACGCTGTGGTACGACCCGATCGAGGGTTTCGAGCACGAGGCCGGATACGACTACCGGCTGCTGATCAGCGAGACGCAGGTGGCTGATCCACCCGCCGATGCCTCGTCGATCCGCTGGACCCTGGTCGAGGTCCTGGAGAAGACGCCAGTGGAGCCGAGCGGAGCCGATGGAAACCCGATACTCAGGCCTTGGAAGCTGGAGTCGTTCGGTCCCGCCGCGGACCTGGGAGATGCGGCGACGGCGGACCTGGTGAATCGTGCGCTGGCCTCGCTGCCGGCCGACAATCCGGTCACCCTGGGACTGCGCGAACCGGGGCGCGTGGGAGGCTTCGACGGCTGCAACCGGTACTTCGGCGATTTCGTGATCGAGAATGGGCACCAGATCGTCCAGGGACCGAAGGGTGCGACGATGATGGCCTGTCCCGATGGCCGGATGGACCTCGAGCAGACCTTCCTGAGGAACCTGGACGCAGCGACCCGGCTCTTCCTGCAAGGCGAAGTACTGGAATTGGAGAATGATGCCGGGGTCTTGATGGTCTTCTCAGCGTGGGAGGGCAGCGAGTGAAAACGAGGGACGCTTCCGCGGCGGCTCTGCTTGCTCTCGTCCTGGCCTGTACCCCCGCCCGGCTGGTGGCGCAGGAAGCAAGTGACCTGCACGAGGAGATCGACCGCCGTGCCGCGGCGATCTCAAGCGACGTGATCGCTTGGCGCCGGGATCTGCACCAGAACCCGGAGCTCGGCAATCGGGAATTCCGCACGGCCGGCATCGTCGCCGAGCACCTCCGTTCGCTTGGCTTCGATGAAGTCCGCACCGACGTAGCACATACGGGCGTAGTCGGAGTTCTCCGCGGCGGCAGGCCGGGTCCTGTGGTCGGCCTGCGGGCCGACATGGACGCGCTGCCGGTGACCGAGCTGGCGGATGTGCCCTTCGCTTCCACCGTGACCACCGAGTACAACGGCCAGCAGGTGGGCGTGATGCACGCCTGCGGACATGACGTGCACACGGCGGCGCTCATGGGTACAGCCAGCGTTCTGGCCGAAATGCGAGGCGACCTGGCCGGCACCGTGATGTTCCTGTTCCAGCCGGCCGAAGAAGGCGCCCCGAGTGGCGAGGAGGGCGGGGCGGAGCTCATGATCGCCGAGGGGGCGGTCGAATCGCCCCGGCCCGAGGCCTACTTCGGGCTCCATACTTCGCCCTTCCCGACCGGACTCGTGGGGTGGCGCTCGGGCGGGATCATGGCCAGCGCGGACGAATTCACGATCACGGTGACTGGGAAGCAGACGCACGGCGCGGCCCCGGAGATGGGTGTCGATCCGATCGTGGTGGCGTCGCAGATCGTCCTGGCCCTGCAGACGATTCCCAGCCGCCAGGTGGCCGCGACCAACCCAGTCGTGGTCTCGGTCGGGAAGATCGAGGGGGGCGTCCGCTTCAACATTATCCCCGAAACCGTGCAACTGGACGGGACGATCCGTACACACGATCCCGCGGTGCAGGACGAGGTGCACGAACGAATCCGCCGCACGGCCGAAGGCATCGCCGAGAGCGCCGGAGCCACGGCACAGGTCGAGATCCGCCGCTTCTACCCGGTCACGTACAACGACCCGGAACTGGCTTCGGTCGCACTCTCGAGCCTGGAACGCGTCGTCGGCCAGAATGGCCTGGTCCAGATCCCGCCGCTCATGGTAGCCGAGGACTTCTCGTTTTTCGCGCAACAGGCGCCAGGTTTCTATTTCATGCTCGGAGTGAACGCGCCCGGCGTGGCCTTCGGGGAAGCGGCCTCCAATCACTCGCCCTACTTCTACGTGAACGAGGACGCTCTCGAGGTCGGAGTGCGGGCGATGGCGACGCTGGCGGTGGATTACCTGGAAAGGGAGGGCTCAGCCTCTAGGGGCCGGAGGTGAGAGACTCTCCTCTCCATCCCTTGAAGGCCCACATGCGGTAGTCCGCCGTCACGCCGTCGCCGCGTCTTCTCTGCGTCGGTCCGATTTCGGATGTCGAGCCGAATTTCGTCCCCAGGTCTTCGACGATCTGGCGAGCCCAGCCATCGTCGATATCCACGAATACCAGGCAGTCACCGGGGGTGGCCGTATCTGCGAAGCCCGGCCAGATGGCGTACTGGTTGCTTCGCCGGCGGACGTTCAGGGAGAACACTGCCCGATGACCCGGGAGATGGAACGCGAGCTCCGAGGCCTCTTGATAGCGGTTGGTGGCGATGTACACCGACGGGCACCCGGCGCCAAGCAACTGGGTCCGCGCGTCCTCCGTCTCCTCTGCGAGCGATTCCCAACCGTGTCCCTGCGCGATCGGGTCGCGTCTCGCATCGATCGGGATAGCTGGCACCAGGGCTTGGACATAGATGACGGCGACCAAGACGGCCCCGAGCCAGATTCCCCACTTGAGCCACCTCCGTCCGCGCTCCTGCCAGGCCGCGGAGGCCAGCAGGACGACGCCCGCCACGTACGCCGGTGCCGGCCAGTTGGGCTCGACGTGCCTTCGGAGCGCGCTCAGGGCGAAGGTTGCGAAAACCACCAAAGCGATACCGGCGAGGACGCTCTGCCGGGA
>JBDHBK010000254.1:0-4010 GCA_039592635.1 Gemmatimonadota bacterium | reverse complement strand
TTCCTGCATCACGTGAGTGCTCAGAAGGACCGTGTGATCCTGTCCGAGTCGCGTGATCAGCTTGCGGATCTCGACCCTCTGATTCGGATCCAGCCCCTCCGTGGGCTCGTCGAGAATCAAAATGTCCGGTTCGGAGAGGATCGCCTGGGCCAGGCCAACGCGTTGTCGGTAGCCCTTCGACAGGTGGGCGATGGGCCGGTAGTAGACGTCCGCGATTCCCGTCTGCTCGACGGCGGGATCGATTCGATTCGCGGCTTGAGCGGGTTCGATACCACGCAACCTGGCCATGAAGGCCAGGAACTCACCGACCAGCATGTCCTGGTACAGAGGATTGGCCTCGGGGAGGTATCCGATTCGGCGACGTGCTTCCGCCGGGTCTGCGTCCACCGACCGACCGTCGATCTCGATGCTCCCGGAATCAGGCTCCAGGGCCCTGGTGATCAGACGCATGGTCGTGGTCTTCCCCGCTCCGTTTGGACCCAGGAAGCCGACGACCTCTCCACGGTCGATGGAAAATGAGACGCCGTCCACGGCACGTACCGCGCCGAAGCTCTTGGCGACCTCCTCTAGGCGAACCAGCGACATTGCATGACCTCTGTGATATGAGACGCGGTGCGCCAAAGTAGTCGGGTCCGTATTCGTGTCAATCTGATTCGGGAACACAGACGCTCAAACCGCTGGCGAAACTTGCCCGGAAGCCCCACGAAAGCGACCTTGCGGTGCTCTCTGGGCCGTGTTCACGGCCCCGCATCCTGGACATGAGATGTCGGACTGAACAAGGGAATCGATTCGATGCGAATACTAGTGGGGACGAAGGGTGGCCTGTACGTGGTTCGGTGGGTGCACGGCGAGCGAGCGGCCCAGGTCGAGGAGAGCCATTTCGAGGGCGACGACGTTCGCGCCATCGTTCCCGCCGGCCGCCTTTTCTACGCGGCCGTCAGTGGTCACGGCGTGTGGCGGAGCGAGGATCAGGGCCGCACGTGGACGCAGGTGACCGGGCCGCTGGACGGCCACGTCATTCGCTCACTGGCCGTCTCTCCGCGCGACCCTCAACTGCTGTACGCTGGAACGCAGCCCGCTGCTCTGCACGTCTCGCGCGACGGGGGGGCGAACTGGGAGGAGATGACGGAGTTCCGCGTGCTTGGGGTCCGGGAGGGCTGGAAGGATGCGGGGGAAGGTGCGGCTCGCGTGGACACGATCGCGGCCGATCCGCACGACTCGCGTCGGTTGTATGCCGGGGTCGAGATCGGAGGAGCCTACCGGAGCGACGACGGTGGACGCACGTGGACGGGCTGCAACGAGGGCCTGTTCGACGATTTGCACTTCCTGATGGCCGACCCCCTCGATTCGTCACGCGTGTACGCGGCCACGGGTGGAGGCTTGCACATCAGCCGGGACCGCGGCCGGAAATGGTCCCCGGTCTCGGGAGAGCTGGGCCAGGCGTACTGTACACGACTGGATGCCGAATTCGAGCGTGGAGCCAGCGATTCGATTCTCGTCGTTGCGGTCACGGAAGGTCCCCCCGCCACGTGGGAGGGCTCGAAGGGCGACGCGAAGGCGCGCCTGATGGTCAGCCGCGATTCGGGCGAGACCTGGGGGGCGTTCAAGACGAGCACCATGGGAGAGAAGGGTGCTTTTACGGCCATCGCCACGGACCGCACGGCCCGTCAATCCGGTTTCGTCGGCACGAGTACCGGACGCCTGTACTACGGCAACGCGGTGCTGGGACGCTGGACGAAGATCCACTATGGCCTGCCGCGGGTGCAGGTGCTGCTGGTCCTGTAGTTCTATCGATGGAGTGATTCGATGACGTACGTGCGATACACGGTCCGGGTGGCGGTCGGGGTACTGACGGCCGGACTCGTGTCGATCTCAAGTCCCTCGGCGGCAGTCGGGCAGCAGGACCTTACGGTCGACCGCATCTATGGAAGCGACGACTTCAGCGGGCAGTCGGTATCGGTGCGCTGGATGCCCGACGGACTGCATTGGTCCACGATCGACCGTGATTCAGCAGGGCACAGCGAACTGTGGCAGGTCGATGCCCTGACGGGTCAGCGGGAAAAGCTGGTCTCGGCCGCCGAGTTGATCAAACAGGGTTCGGACGAGCCCCTGCGGATCGAGAGTTACGCTTTCTCCGCTGATGGCCGGCGGCTGCTGATCTTCGCTGAGAGCCAGCAGGTATGGAGGGCTCGCACGAAGGGTCGCTACTACGTTTTCGATTTCCCGACCCGCGGCCTCATTCCCGTAAGTGACTCAGAGGGATGGCAAATGTTTGCCAAGTTCTCTCCCGATGGCCGGCAGGTCGCGTTCGTTCGCGACAACGACATCTACGTCGCCGACCTGGCCAGTAGCGAGGAGCAGCGCCTCACCTTCGATGGCAGTGAGACGATCATCAACGGCACCACCGACTGGGTGTACGAAGAGGAGCTGGACCTGCGGGACGCCTTCCGTTGGAGTCCTGACGGCTCGAAGCTGGCCTACTGGAGGTTTGACCAGAGCCCGATTCGTACCTACTGGCTGGTGGACGCCATGCCGCTCTACCCCGAACTCAACGGGGTTCGCTATCCGAAGGCGGGAGAGGCCAATTCGACGGTCAGCGTGGGAGCGGTCGATCTGGCTTCCGGCGCTACCACATGGTTCGACATCGGGTCCGACGAGGATATCTACATCGCGCGGATGGAGTGGGCCGCCTCTTCGGACGAAGTGGTGATCCAGCGGCTGAACCGACACCAGAGCCAGCTCGACCTTCTCCTTGGAAATGCGAACACGGGCCGGACATCGCTTCTGTTTTCCGAGCGAGATGAGGCCTGGCTCAATGCCAACAATGACCTGCACTGGATCGATGACGGGCAGGGGTTCACCTGGACGAGCGACCGGGACGGCTTCTCGCATGTGTACCTGTACGACCGCTCGGGGCGGATGGTGCGGCAACTCACCCGTGGCAACTGGGACGTGACGGCGTTCCACGGAGTGCATGAGGCAGAGGACAGGATCTTCTTCACCGCGGCCTCGGAGAGTCCGATTACTCGGACGGTCTACTCAGCGTCGCTCGATGGAGGAGACATGACCCGGCTCGCGGGCGGCCGCGGAACCCACTCGGCTCGATTCAGTCCGGACTTCGCCTTCTTCACCGACACGTACTCCTCGATCGGAAAGCCGCCCGTGACGCGACTTCGGCGGGTAGCGGATGGGAGCGAGGTGCGGGTACTGGAGGACAACGCCGAGCTGGCAGGGAAGCTGGATGGCCTGGATCTGCGCGAACCGGAGTTCTTCACGGTGCAGGCGGACGACGGGAGCATGTTGAACGCGTGGATCATGAAACCGCGCGACTTCGATCCGGGGAAGACATACCCGCTGCTCCTGTACGTGTATGGGGGACCCGGCAGTCAGACGGTCCGGGACTCGTGGGGAGGAACGCGTTACCTGTGGCACCAGATGCTGGTCCGGGACGGGATCCTGGTGGCCAGCGTGGACAACCGAGGAACGGGCGCGCGCGGGCGCGAGTTCGAGAAGCAGGTCTATCTGCGTCTCGGGCAGCTGGAGACGGCCGACCAGCTGGCGGCTATACGACAGCTTGGCGATCTGCCCTACGTGGACGCTTCGCGTATCGGGATCTGGGGTTGGAGTTACGGTGGCTACATGGCCCTCATGACGTCGCTCCTGGGCGGCGAACACGTCGCCGCGGCGATCGCGGGCGCGCCAGTGACTTCGTGGGAGCTGTACGACACGATCTACACGGAGCGCTTCATGCGCACGCCCCAGGAGAACCCGGAGGGGTACTCGATCGGGGCGCCGCTCTCACACGCGGAAGGCCTGGAAGGCGAGCTGCTGATCATCCACGGCACCGCGGACGACAACGTGCATCCCCAGAATACGCTCAAGATGATCGCCGAACTCGAGCAGGCGGGGAAGCAGTTCGACATGAGGCTGTACCCGGGCCAGCGTCACGGCGTCCGGGGGCGAGTCCTCTCGGTGAACCTGTACGAGATGATGACCCGGTGCCTTCACCG
>JBDHBK010000253.1:0-7617 GCA_039592635.1 Gemmatimonadota bacterium | reverse complement strand
ACGGCGGGGTCCACCCCCGAGGGGTCCCTCTGCTGCGCCAGGGTCGGGATCAACACGCCCAGCTCACGGCACCGGGTCACCGCGCGATCCCGGGCGGCCGTGTCGACGATCTTCATCAGATGTTCTCCTTCCCGACCCCGGGGACCGGGCCGAGGTAGGGCGTATTCCACTCGAGCTGGTGGAAGCGCTCCCACAGCCCGGGGACCAGGGCTCGCGCCTCTAACGACAGCGCCTCCGGATCCAGTGTCGTGTGGCTGAAGTCCTGCATGACCGGGCGGCCCCGCGCGATGGTGTGGCGCACGGGGGTCTCGGATACGCCGTATACGAATGACGCGAACCAGTTCTCCGACGTGAGGGGAGTGCGCGGTGGTGCGTCAACGGCGATGATGTCGGCCGGCGCTCCCGGCGCCAACCGGCCCAGGGCCGGCTCGCCCAGGAACCGGCCGGCCACCCGGGCGTTCGTCGCCAGAAGACGGGGCACATCCCGAAAGCCCAGGGTCGGATCTTCGGATCCGCCCCGCAGCCCGAGAAAGGCCGAGCGCTGAGCTCTGGGGACAGCGGACGACATTCCATCCGTGCCCAGTCCGATCGCACACCCGCGGCCGGCGGCCCTCGGTATATCGAGCCTGCCCACGCCGTTGTTGGCGTTGGACTCCGGGTTGTGAACGATCGTAGCCCCCGCCGCCGCGACCCGATCGTAGTCCCCATCTTCGACGTGAATGCCGTGGGCGAGAAGCGCCCGCTCGTCGAGCATTCCGTGCCGCTCGAGCCGCTGTATCGGCGTCGCGCCGAAGGTGTCGCGTGAGAACCGATCGTCCACCGGGTGTTCGGCCACGTGGATATGCACACCCGACGCCGATGGGCGCCTCGCGGCCACCGCGGCGAGCGTGGCCTCCGACACCGTGAAGCTGGCATGCAGGCCTACGACACCCCGGATTCGCGGGTCATCGCCGTGGGCATCTATGAAACGGAGGTTCTCCGCGATTCCCAGTTCCGTGCCTTCCGGTCCGTTCCGGTCCGTCACTTCGTAGCACAGCACGCCAGAGATCCCGGCGGTGGTCAATGCCTCGGCCAGGAGGTCGAGACTGCCATCGATGCAGGATGGCGACGCGTGGTGATCGAAGACCGTCGTGCAGCCCCACCGTACGCAATCGGCCGAGGACAGCAGGGCGGACAGGCGGGCCGTGTCCCGATCGAGGGCTCGATCGAGACGCCACCACATGCGATCCAGGATTTCAGGGAAGTCGCGCATCTCGACCCCTGGATCGAGGCCGCGCGCCAGCGCCGAATAGAAGTGGTGATGGAGGTTCACGAATCCGGGCAGGATGAGTCCGCCGCGAGCGTCGAGGTATTGCGCGGCAGGGTAGGCCTCCCGAATCTCCGCCTCCGGGCCACGAGCCAGGATTCGCTCGCCCTCCCAGGCAACGGCGCCGCCGGCGATCACGGTCGGGTTCTCCCACCCACTGACCACGTGGCCGTTTCCGAGCACCGTTCGCTGGCTCACGCGCTTACCCTCGATTCACGCTTCACTCTCCGGCCATCGCCTGCCGGGCCGAAGAACGGGGAGCCGTCCGGACCGAGGCCGAATACCCAGGTCCCGCGCACGAAGGTGGCGGTGACGCGTCCGGACAGGGTCCTGCCCTCCAGCGGAGTGTAGCGATTCAGGTTGTGCATATCCGTGGCCCTCACGGTCCAGGACTCGTCCTCGTCGATCACCGCCAGGTCCGCATCGTAACCCGGCGCGATGCGCCCCTTGCGGGATTCGACGCCGAAGAACGCGGCGGGAGCGGAGCAGACGACTTCCAGCAGGCGCCCCAGGGAGATCCTTCCTTTCCGGTACCCCTCGGAGTAGAGATAGGGCAGCAGAAGCTCCACCCCGGGCACACCGCCGTAGTCCGTCCAGATCGACCCCGTGTGCTTCTCGGCTGGCCACTCCCCGGCCGCGTGATCCGTAGCCACGTGCTGGAGATCGCCGTTGGCGACACCCGCCCACAACCGCTCCCGGTCCGCGGCGGTCTTCACGACGGGGGCGGTCTTGAGAATCGCGCCTTGCGAGGCAAGGTCCTCCTCGGTGAACTCGAGATACTGCGGGCAGGTCTCGCCCGACAACGGCAGCCCTTCCTCGCGGGCCGACGTGATGACGTCGAGGGCTTCTCCAGAGGCGACATGAACCACGTGCACCCGGGCGCCGGTACGCCGGCACAGGTCTCTGAGCGTGGAGACCGCGGATACCTCTCCCGCCGCCGGCCGCGAGGCCGCGTAGTCGAGCGGCCCGTTCCTGCCGCGGGCCATCAAGCGCTCCGTGAGCCCGATGACCATTGAGCGATCTTCGGCGTGCACGCCGACGGGCACGCCCAGCCGTCGAGTTTCCTCCAGGACCTCCCGGATGCGGGCCGGCTCCAGGTCCCGAAACGTGTCCATGCCGCTCAGCATGTAGACCTTGATCGCTCCGACGCCCTCGGAAACCACCTCCTCGAGATTGGCGATCCAATCCTCCCGCTGCATGGCATTCGCCGATACGCCGCCCCACAGCATGAAGTCCACGTGAGCCTTGGGCTCGATCACCGCGAGCTTCGCATGCAGGTTCGCCCGCGATGTCACCGGGGGCAGTGAAGTGCACGGCATGTCCACGATGCAGGTCACGCCCCCGGCCGCCGCCGACCGGGTTCCGGTCTCGAAGTTCTCCCGGTGCGTGAACCCTGGATCGTCGAAGTGCACGTGACCGTCGATCGCTCCCGGGATCACGAGTTGCCCCCGCAGGTCGATCCTTCGCTCGTCCGCTTCCGCCGGTCGCTCTCCGGGCGGGGCCACGGCGGCGATCTTCTCTCCCTCGATCAGAATGTCGGCCGCCACGGTGTCCGAGCCCTGACCGGCCCGGTCATCCGTCGCCACCCGCAGGTTCACCAGTCGCGTTCGCACGTCAGGCTCCGTGTCCTCCGGCCGGGTTCACCGGATTCGACCGGCCGGACCGATAGATCGCGCCCCAGGCCGTACGCATCCGCCACAAGCGCGCCGTGTCCAGGGGCCGGGCGCTCGGCTCCACCGAACCGCCAAGGATCTGAAGAGGGTTCCAGGACAGTTCGAGGCGCATGTCGCCGGCGTCCAGGTAGGCCCAATTGGCGGCTTCATCCACGCCCAGGGTGAGGACGCGCCCCCCGAGACGCGCCCGAAGTTCACCATCCGAAGACCAGAACCCGTCGTCCTCCGAGGCGTCGAAAGCCGCCTCCGACGAGAACAGGCGCTCCTTCACACGGAAGGGGGCTCCGTGCTCGGGACAGTACACCTCGCAGTTGGAGCACTCGTTGCACGCGCCGGCGAACAGGGCCAGCTGGTGTGTCTCCGAGATCAGGAAGCCCGCGCCGGGCGTGAGCGACAGCCCGCCGGGTCCGGGCCCGACCACCTGCGTCTCCAGGTTCTGCGGCGCCGCGTCGTAGGCGAAGATCGCGTCGTTGGGGCAGGCGGACACGCACAAGTCACAGTTGATGCAGTCGTACAATTCCAGGACGCTGTTGATCCGCCGGGGCGCCTTCGCGTTTGCTTCAGCGTGGTAGCGGCGTTGGTCCACCAGCGGGGGTACGATATCCCGACCATTAAGCAGTCCCGCGCGGCGTGTCGCGCGGAGGACGACGCCTTCGGGATCGAGCCCCATGTCCCGGGCCTCCGCCCGAATGGCCAGGGGGAGCCCGTCCGGCCTGGTGGACGCCACCTCGCGGAGGCGACCCATCGCGCCCGATGAAAGATCGCCCAGCGACTCCTCCACCGCCTCGAACCCGTGCCCACCCACCGCAAGAACGTAGGCTTCGCGCGAGGTAACCCCGACCCGCTCCATCTCGCGCCGCAGTCCTTTCAGGTAGCCCGGCAGCCGCACCGGCACCATTCCGCAGGCCACGGCAGCCGGGAAGTTCTTCACATCGATGCCGGCCGAGAAGGAGACCGGGAAATCGAAGCCCAGATCTTCCCTGAATCTCTGCATGAGGTTCATCGAGATGACGTGGAGAGGCGGCCCCGACACGTACATCCAGGGGTCCGCCTGCGTGGGGAAAACCCCGGAATCGTTCCGGACCACCAGCGTGTTCGTGAACTTGGCGCCAATCGTGGATCCTCTCCGCTCCGCTACCTCCCGCAGCCGGCGAAGAATCCCGATCCCATCCTCGTATTGCAGATCCACATCGAAGGCTTCACGCCGGAGATCCAGGTGACTGTAGCCAAGGCGATCGTGCAGGATGTCGCGCACGGCGTCGAAGCCCAGCAGCGTCGGATTCAGCTTGATGATGACGTGGAGTCCCAGATCTTCCAGCAGGTAGCGCGCGATCGACTCGATCTGGTCCGCCGGACACCCGTGGAACGTCGAGAGCGTGACGCAGTCCGAGATGGGCTCGGGAAGCTCGAGATCGGCGAATTGGGCCACGTCGTCCGTCAGCTCCGCTCGCAGTTCGTCGAACAGCGTACGAGGCTCGAGAAGGCCCCGGATGAAACCGGTGACCTTGTCGCTCCGGATTCCCTCGAGGTCGTATCCGACGCTGATGTCGAACACCGTCTGCAGGCCGTGATCGGTGGGGAAGCGGCCAAACGCCCGCGTGGCCTTGAGAATCTCGATCAGGTACGCGGCCTTGGCGTACTCCAGCAGGGATTCACGGACCCTCAGTTCCTGCGACCACTCGACGTTGAAGCCGACGTTGGGGGCGTGAATGCACGGGCGAGGAATATCGAGTTCATCGTTCACCTGGACGGTCTTCAGCTCGACGATGCGACTTCCCGCCAGCCAGGCGAGCACGATGTTCTGGGCCAGCTGCGTGTGCGGGCCCGCCGCCGGCCCCACGGGGGTCGCGGCCGAACGTGAGAAGTGCACGGCCGAAAAGTCCATGGCGGGGTCGGGAATCCACCATTTCCGTTCCGGCAGGTCGAACACGGCGCCGGACGTCTCGACCTCCCGGCACATCCGGCGGGCCAGGTCGGCGAACGGGATCGGATACAGGTGGGCCATCTCGCCTACCACACGGGCCTGCTGCAGCCAGATCGGACGCGGTGAACGAGTACTCCTCGTCCGCGATCTGCTCGGAGATGTCGATCTGCGCCGACCTGGGGTAGCCGGACGCCCCGTTGTACGTGACCTCGAACACAACGGGATCGGCGGCCAGCGATGCCGCCAGCCGGTCGAACAGGCCGTCGATCGTCGAGTACAGGTTGTACGAATCCGGCGGCGCAGGCGCGTCCGAGTCCAGCAGGTACACGGCGGTGATTTGTCCGCCGGACACGCTCACCCGGGCCGTCTCGAGCAGTTGGGGAGGGCAGAAGCACGAAAGACGGTACAGGTACGTGTAGTCGGTGTAGCCGGTCGCTTCCCAGCGAGCCCGGGCGCCGGCGAGCGCTTCGACTTCGGGACTCAGCGGATCGTCTCCGCACCCGTTCACCGTGACGAGGAGCAATCCAAGGGCGAGTGTCCGCAACGATCGTCGACTCACGAGCTCATCTCCCGTCGCGATTTGGGGACCGAGGGCCGGGCCGCCGCCGCGTCCGTCATCGGCAGCTGGAACCGTCGCTTCCCGTCGAAAGCGTGCAGAGCCCCGGCGACGGCGCCGGCCGTCGGGACGAGGCCGATCTCGCCCACACCCTTGGAACCGTAGCCGCCCACGTCGTCCGGCACTTCCACGAGGATGACCTCGATCTCCGGTGTGTCCTTCGCCTTCAGGATCCCCAGATCCCGCATGAGCAGCGAGTCCGGGACTCCGTCCGTGCACGGGAAGTCCTCGGACAGCGCGTATCCGAGTCCCATGTGCACGCCGCCTTCGATCTGGCCGGCGCACAGCACGGGGTTGATGGCGCGACCGACATCGTGCGCGGCCACGACCCGTGCCAGGCGTCCCTCTTCGTCGAGGATGACGACCTGGGTGGCGTAGCTGAACGTCATGTGCGTGACCGGATCGGCCACGTCGGCGCCGGGTTTGGTCGTGAAGTCACACACGTACTCGCCGTGGTACTCCCGGCCAGCGAGACCTCCCAAATCCTTCGCACCGGCCGGACCATCCACGACCGGGTCCAGATCGCGAGCCAGTTTCCTGGCTGCAATCTGCCCGGCGGCGGTGAGAAGGGCCGTCGCCCGGGAGGCGGTGGTCATCCCGCAGACCACACGAGGGTCACTGGCCGTCCGAACGTCCATGATGTCGACCGGCAGCCCGGTCTCCTCGCGCACCACCTGGCGGAGCACCGTGAACAGTCCCTGCCCCATCTCGGTGTAGCCGGTCAGGATCTCGAGGCGTCCGACCTCGCCAACGGTCAGGAGCACCCGACCGGAATCGTCCATCCCGTTCCCGATGCCCGTGTTCTTGATGCCGCATCCGATGCCTGCGTACCGGGCTTCCTTGTAGATCTCCCTCACCGCCTCCAGGGTCTGTCGGATGCCGCAGCTGGCGGCCATCACCTGGCCGGTCGCGAAGCGATCGCCCGGCGCCAGGATGTTGCGTTCCCGGATGTCGTAGCCGTCGATCCCCACCTCCTCGGCCAGGAGATCCATGACGCCCTCGATGGCGAACGACGCCTGGTTGGCGCCGAACCCCCGCATGGCGCCGCACGGCGGGTTGTTGGTGTAGACCGTCCTGGCCTCGATGTCCACGGCCGGCACCCGGTAAGGACCGCACGAGTGCCCCGCCGCACGCTCCAGTACCTTCATGCCCACCGAGGCGTAGGCTCCGGTGTCCCCGATGATGCGGGCTCGCACGGCAGTGAGGTGCCCCGCGGCATCCGCGCCGGCCTGGTAGTGCAACGTGATGGGGTGGCGCTTCGGGTGCATCCGAAGCGACTGCTCGCGCGTGAGCACGGTGCGCACGGCCCGGCCGGTAAGGAACGCCGCCAGCGCCGTCTGGGCCTGTATCGAGAGGTCCTCCTTGCCCCCGAAGGCTCCTCCATTGCTGACGAGCTCTACCTCCACCGTCCCGGGCTCGATACCGAGTACCGAGGCGACCTGCGCCTGGTCGTCGTGCACGCCCTGGCCCTGGGTGAAGATCTTGAGGTACGCGCCCGCTCCGGGACCGTCATCGGACTCGAGCGAGGCACCGACGGGCACGGCCAGACAGGCCTCCGGCTCGAGAAAGGCGTGCTCGATGCGCTGCGTCACGAAGCTGCGTTCCACCACGTGGGCGGACTCGGCCAGGGCCGCGTCCACGTCGCCGCGCGCGTACGCGCACACGTCCACGAGGTTGCCGCTCTCGTGCACGGCGGGAGAACCGTTACCGAGGGCCTCGACCGGGTCTATCACGGGTTCGAGTACCTCGTAGCGGACCGACGCCTCCAGTGTTTCGGCGGCGAGCCTGGCGTGAAACCGCGTATCGGCCAGAACGAGGGCCAGGACGTCGCCCACGCACCGGGTGGTCTCGCCCCGGGCCACGAACACCGGCCAATCCTGGCGGATCAGCCCCACGAGGCGATGCCCGGGAACGTCCCCGCCGGTCAGGACCCTATCGACCCCGGCCATCCCGAGTGCGACGGAGTCGTCGATCTCGAGGACGCCGGCTCGCGGGTGCCGGCTCAGCACCACCGCGCCGTGAAGCATGCCGTCGATCGACATGTCGGCGACGTAGGGCTTGTCTCCCAGCGTCTGCTCGGCTCCACGGTATCGCAGGC
>JBDHBK010000252.1:0-4041 GCA_039592635.1 Gemmatimonadota bacterium | reverse complement strand
TAGCGAAGAAGTCACTGAAGGAGGACAAAACCCTGCGCCAGGTCGTGCAGGAGATGGACCTGATGAGTGACGAGGAGCTAGACTCGATCATCGATTTTGCGAAGATGACGGCTCCAAACGTGGAATGACCGCTTCCCTTTCGCACTAGTCCTCGCTGGTGCTGCGGAGACGTGCTCCAGGGAAGCGGGGTCATCCGCCGGAGTGACAAGACGACCCCGACGCGCTCGAGGAAGGTGACAGGGCCGTGAGCACGACGGCTCCGCAACGTTCTGCGGCGGTGCAGCAGGCAGGGACTCTGAGGAGAGGAGGTTTCGCGTGTTCGATCCGAAGAACAGGATTCACTGGCTGGCGGTGATCGTCATCGCGATCATCCTGATCCTTATCCTCGGGGTGACCTCGACGGCCTCAGTGTAGCCACATTCCACACGGCGAATCGCCGTCCGGCCGTTGTCGATGATGGGGGTGTTGGCAGGCGTCGGGCGCCTTTCCCCGGAGAACGTCTCCGCAGCGCCAGCGAGGACTAGTTCGAAGGGGACAGGAGCCCGGCGCCTTTCCTACTCTCCGCCCAGCAACATCGCCCGGGTCGGCAGCAGCCGCTCTGCTTGAGCCGCCGAGATCCGGTAGGCCAGCGCGTTGTCCGCCCGGCGGACCAGGAATTCGGGCGCGTCGGGAGCGGTGAGAAAGAGCAGCGACAGCGCGGGCGCTGCTCCGGGTCCGTCGGAGTCGAACATCTCGAGTACGGCGACGGGGCTGCCGAAGTCGACGGCGAAGGCTACGGAGTCGGACGGGAATCCGGTGGCGACCAGATCCGCTGATTCCTTCAGAAGCGCACCGACGGCGGCCGAATCCGCGACCTCAGCATCGAGGCTCCAAGCCGGCGCCGTCTCGCTCCCGCCGGTTCTCGTGAGAAGAACGGGTGCCGGCTGGTCGCTGCGCCGGACCACTATCCGGGTCACGACCGATGTGTCGACGGAGGCCACCACGCGATTGCGCCACTCCTCGACAGACCTTCCCAGCAGGCGCACGGAGGCCGCCGGTACGGTGAAGACGTCGTCCGAGGGCGGGAATCGAACGAACCGGCCGTCGGTTCCGCCTCTGCCCATGAGAAACATGATACCGGGGTCTCCGACCGGGCCGATCTCGATTCGGCGAGCCGAGTCGTCCGAAACTCCGAGGCGTGCATGGTTGGTCGCACTGCGGGCCACGAGTCTGCCGACACGAGCCGAGTCGAGACCTTCGGCCAGTTGTCGGACCAGGGATGAGTCGGCCGGATATCCGTTGACGGTCCAGGTCCCTTCAGCCCCCTCGAGACGAACCGAATCCGCCGCATCGGGCGTGAGCACACGGACGACCCCGAAGCCACCTCCTACCGCTGCGGTGATGCTGTCGCTGCCCGGGGCCCGGCCGTCTCCAGCCAGCACTTGCACCGCCACGTAGGCGCCCAGAAGAAGGCCGAGCGCCGCGAAGATGATCTTGATCTGTCGAGACTTCATGCTACTACTCCCGCGCCCCTGTACTCTCTGGCCTGCAGTCGCTTCCTTCTCGCCAGCCTCCACGCGCCGATCAATACGAACAGGAGCGGAACGCCGATCAGGTTGCCGTACTTGGCAAGGTCCCTCATACGTTCCGACGAATACAGGAGAGGGGGTGCACTGCGAAGCTTGGCTCGAATCTGAATCAGCGATTCGTCCTGCGCGAGCCAGTCCACGGCGTTCGTGAGAAACACGATGTTGCCGGCCTCACCTCCGATGAACCGGTTCGACGCGAAATCCGCGTCGCCCACCAGCACGAGCCTCCCACCCGCTGATTCAGCGACTTCGCTGTCCGCGCCGCCCAACGCTCTGGGCAGAATGGCAGCGGCCATCGGCTGTGGCCTCAAGTTGCCGGCGATCGAGTTCCAATCGAACTGCGGGTTGAGCGGGTGCGGCCCGGTCAGGTGCTGCCCGAACTCCGTGGTCGCCAGGAGCGGGGTCACGGTGGTGGTGTCCGCCCTCGACAGGTCGAGCGGACTCGACCATGGCAGCAGCACTCCGTTGATTCCCTCGACCATGGCGTGTGCACTGGCTGGCATGACGATTGGCCACAGCGGATAGGGTACCACGTAGCCGCCGCCGGATGACGAGAGCGTCACCCTGCCGCTGGATCGATGATCGATGACCATCCCCTCGGGGACCGCGACTCCGTACTCGGCGAGCAGCCCGTCCAGCACGGGGTGGGGCTGTGGACTCGGAAAGGCCTGCGTCTCGTCGACCGTCATGGGCTGCATCATGAGGAACATGTTGCCGCCCCTAGCCAGGAATGTCTTCAGCGCCTCTCCCTCGGATTCCGATAGCGGCGTCTCCGGTCCCTGAACGACCAGAACGCGAACCGCTTCCGGGACCTCGGTCCCCGCAGTCGTGATATCCACCGACCTGACGTCGTAGCTCTGGCCGAGCGTTTCCGCGAAGCCGGAAGCCGCGCCACCAATGTCCGCTTCGCCGTGCCCCGTCAGGAAGCCGATGCTGATGCGGGCCGGACTCGTGAGAGCCATGATCGCGCTCGTCAATCGGTACTCGAGATCGTCCGTCTGTCGTACGAAAGGCACGTTAGCCGTCTGGTCCGCGTACTGAATCGCGATGCCGAGGTATCCCTGCCGGACCTGGAACTCGTCCTGGCCCAGCACGTTGAACTGGATCGCAGGGATTTCCATCTGCTGGGCCTCCGCAACGGCCTCGGGGTCGTCGGCGGACGGGCTGAACCGAAGCAGCTGCAGGTTGTCCCCCGCGGCCGCCGCGTAGTCGGACAACAGATCCTCGACGTCCCTCCTGACCAGTTCCACCTGTGGAGGAAGTTCACGCGAGGCGAAGAACTTCAGCGTGACTACGTCGTCAAGGTTCTCGAGAACCGTTCGAGTGCTGGACGCCAGGGTGTACGCCTTGCCGGGAGTAAGGTCGATCCTTCCCCGGATGTGCCGGCCAAACAGGTTCACCACCACGCAGATCAGCAGGATGCCGAACATCCCTATCCGCAGGGTGCGCCACGTACTTCCCTTGAGGTTGAGACGACCGCGCTCGATCATCAGGTAGGCCAGGCCAAGGAAGGCCACCGTGATCGAAGCGAAGTAGACCAGGTCACGCAGGTCGAGAACGCCGCGAGTAATCGCCGCGAAGTGGGTCAACAGGCCGAGTCGCGTCGCGGCGACCGTCAGGACTGGAGGGAGCCCGATCAGGACGACGTTCATCGTGATTGCCATGAGCACGAAGATCACGGTCAGTGCGGCGATGAAGGCCGTGATCTGGTTTCGTGTCAGGGACGACGCCCAGAGGCCGATGGCGACGAGGGCGCCTGTCAGAAGCAGAGCGCCCGTGTACTGGGCGAACATGACCCCGAAATAGGGTGCGCCACCGAGCCGGAGCCCGATCGCCGCACCCAGGGTCCCGGCCAGGGCCACGGCCATGAATCCCATGATCCCGAGGAACTTGCCCAGGAGAAACTCGAGGCTCGAGATCGGCTGTGCGAGCACCAGCTCGAGCGTGCCGCGAGACCTTTCTTCCGCCAGCGCCCGCATGGTGACCGCGGGGACGAAGAACAGCAGCAGCCAGGGCATGAGCTCGAACATCGGCCGGAGCGTGGCCTCGGCGGTGACGAAGACGGTCCGGAAGTAGAAGAAGAAGTTCGCCACGAGGAACACGACGACCAGGATGTAGGCCGTCGCCTGGTCGAAGAAGCTGCGGAACTCCCGGCCTGCAATGGCGGAGACGTTTCTGTTCATGAGCCTGACTCCGTCAGGTCGCGGAAGAACTGCTCCAGGTCCTCCTGCTGCCTTCGCATCTCCCACAGGGTCCAGTCGCGGTCCCGGGCCAGAGCGAATATGTCGGGGCGCGGATCGGAGTCGCCGGTCCCGTGAACCACGAACCTCGGTCTCGCACCTCCATCCGCGGCGTCCCTGACCTCGGACACCGACTGGAGCTCTTCGAGGGCCTTCCGGAGAGTTCCGGGTTGAGCGTCGATCTCAACGACCACCCGTGTGCCGCTTCCTCCGGCCAGTAGCGACGACACCCC
>JBDHBK010000251.1:0-4055 GCA_039592635.1 Gemmatimonadota bacterium | reverse complement strand
CCTGCGGTAGGTGATCGCTCGCATCATCGGTGCGGAAGACTAGGCCATCACTGCCGCGATGGGAAGTGGCTTCACGGGCGGGGCCGTCGCAGCCCGCGGCGAAAGCCGTATCGCCCCTCGAAGCGTTCCCTCGCAAGCGTCAGCGGGGTCAGCGGAAAGATCAGCTGCGCCTAATCAAGTGGGCCACCCCATTCCGGCGGCATTTCAAGCCAGAATTCCAACAGATTCACTCTCTTCAGAAGGGGCTGCCAACGTGGGTCTGAGTGCAGGCTGGAATATGCCGGCTTGCTCAATATGAAAATCAGACTGCCTCGGTCGGCTTCCACTTGGCCTGACCCGGCTCGCAGGGCGGCAGGCGGGATGGTGCACCCGCGCCACAGTTGACGGAATCGACTCTCGAAAGCAACCTACGTGTCGTAGTCTGGCCTCTCTGCAGTTTCGCGCCGGAACCTCCTCCTGGCAGCTGTGTCCTTTCGCCCAGGAGGTATCTCATGCGCTGGCAAATCCCTATCGTCGGAGTCTTTCTGCTGGCGTTCACCTATCTCGGTTGTTCCAACACCCCGGTCGAGCCGACTCAAGAGAGCGCGGCGATGGAGGCAGGTGACCTGCCCGGTAATCCGCTGTTCGGCAGCCAGGCAGTGGTCCACTTCGTTTCCGTAGGCGGCGCGGATCTTTGTGAAGCAACGGGTCGACCCACCGGCTGCGACGCGAACTTCTCTCTCGTGGCCCTCCAGCGTGCCGATGGCAGTGTGACTGGGCAGTGGCAGGATACGTTCGACGGCGGTGGCCTAGGCATCCACGTCGCCATCGACTGCTTGAGAGTTGTCGGCAACGGGGCAGTGATCAGTGGGGTGATTACGCACGGCGTTTCGGAAGTAACTGGTGGGGACGTCAGCGGGCAGCAGGCACTCACCGCCGTCGTGGACAACGGCACGAGTGCCAACGATCCGCCGGATCAAATCGGTTATTCGATCTTCGGACCGTGGAATCCCGGCCTCTGCAACCGTCATGATCTTGGAGAGTTCTTGCTCGAAGATCTCACCCATGGACAGGTGATAGTCCGGTAGGTTTAACAGGCAGGTTCATCGCGTAGGGGCGCCCGCCTTAAACTTTTCCTGCGAGGCCGCCATCCAAGCTGTCAGGGCGTGAGGCTCTCAAGCCGATTGGAGGCGAAGATGAATCGGAGCGGGACGAGCTCGGGCGGCGGGCGAAGCCGCCTCATTGTAGCAGCTGCCGCACTGGCGCTCACTTCCCTGGCGGGCGGAGCAAAGCCTGGAGCGGCACAGCAGGAGCTGACCTTCAACGTCACGCGGGACCCGGGAGAGGCCGTCTTCGTATTCAGCGACGTTGAGAACTTCATCCGCGCGCAGCAGGCGATCGACGCCGGGGCAGACCCCGCGGAAGCGCTTCAGTCCGAGTACCTGGATCAGGCGTCGCCTGGTCTCCTAATGTTCATCGAGAAGTACGACCTCACGCTGGACCGCCTCCTCGACGCCCTGGTGAAGAGACCGGACGAGTACTGGCGCATCCCTGAGTTGCTGAATGCCCTCAAGGACCACGTTCCGTCGTTCAGACAGACTCTCGAGGCGATCCAGCGCGTCATCCCGACTGCGGTCTACCCTCCGACTTACTTCCTCGTCTCCGGGTACAGGGGGATCGGTTCTGGCTCCATCGAGGGGCCGCTGATTTCGATCGAGAAGCAGACCCCGGAGACCATCAGGGAAGGAGATGTCGAGTCCACACTGGTGCATGAGATGATCCACATGCAGCAGCTCGCTGCGGTCGGTGCAGAGTACTTCGCCATCTTCTCTGGCGAAGAACACACGCTCCTGGCCCTCTCGATACGGGAAGGAGCCGCGACATTCTTCGCCCAGCTGATCGCCGGCGGGAGCGAGCACAAGAACCTTGCCCGGGAGCATTACCTGGCGCACGAGAAGGAGCTGTGGGAGGCGTTTAGTGCCGACATGCTAGGCCACGAAATGGGGGAGTGGTTGTGGAAGAAGCCCGCTGACCCCGACAAGCCCCAGGACCTGGGCTATGCCATTGGCGCCCGCATCGTCGAGCAGTTCTATGATAGCGCAACCGACAAGGGGGCGGCGGCCCGGGAAATCATGGCGATTACCGACTACCCCGCTTTTCTCAGCCGCAGCGGATACCCAGAGAATCCTTAGATCCGTCGCATTGTCACCGACCGGGGCTGCGGGACCCGATCGGCCCCTACGGCGCGGGCGCCCAGTCCGGGGCCAGGTTGCCGCCCCCGGATGTCACGCGGATCCGGCTGGTGCCGTTCGTGAGCACCGTGTAGATATCCCACTCGAACTGACCAGGGTCGTGCAGGTTGCTGTAGAAGGCCACGCGCGACCCGTCCGGCGACCAGGTGGCCCCTTCGGCCATCGAACCCGGGCTGTCCGTCACGTTTGCGGCTCCGCCCCCGCCGGCGCCCATGATCATGATGTCGGCCAACCCATCCCGCTCGCTCGTAAAGGCGAGCCACAACCCATCGGGAGACCAGGCCGGGGTGACATCGCGGGCCGAGTTGTTGGTCAGGTTGACCTGGCCGGACCCGTCCGAGTTCATGACGTAGACCTCTACGTTTCCGTCCCGGGTCGAGGAGAACGCAATCTGGCTTCCGTCCGGAGACCAGGCCGGCTCGTATCCGTTCGCTCCCGAGACGTTCACAGGGTTCGAGCCGTCCGCATCCATCGTCCATACCGTACCGATACCCGACCGATCCGATGAGAACGCGATCCGGGTTCCGTCCGGTGACCAGTCGGGATCCGAATCGAGCGCCGGATTCTGCGTGAGGTTGACGAGTCCGGTTCCGTTCGAGTTCACGACCGCGATGTCCCAGTTCCCACTGAGGTCGGCCATCACGGCGATCCGGGTTCCGTCCGGCGAAACACTGACCGATCCTATCGCGATGCCGAGGCTGGTGATCTGTTCGAGGTTCGATCCATCGGGGTTCGCCGCGAAGATCTCACCCTGGTCGAAGTTCACGAACACGATCCGGTCGTTGAGAAGCCGCAGGCACTCGACCTGGAACGTGGTCGAGGTCGTCTGCTGCGCGCTGACCGTGACGGTGCGCGGGTTGTTGCTTACCTCACAATTCGCGGCCAGTCCCGAGAGCGCCACCGTTCGGGTCCCCTCGCTCAAGTCGCCGATCGTAATCGTTCCGTCGGTACCGATGGGCGTGGAGGGGCCCCCGTCCACCGAGACCGCGTATCCATCCGAGTCGATGTCGTTTCCAGTCGTAACCGCGATAACCTCAATGGCGCCCAGCGTGGACGCGCAGATCACCGCAAAGGTCACCGCCACTGTCTGTCCCGCGATCACAGTCGCCTCCCGGAGCGGATTTCCCTGCACCTGGCAGTTGGGAGCCACGCCCGATATCTGGACGACGTGGCTGCCGGGTAGCAGGCCCGTGAACGTCGTACTCTCGCCGGGCAGCACGGTCCGGCTCGTGCCTGCGTCGACTGCAAACCGGCACCCGTCGGAGTCGAGGTCCTCTCCGGTTATCACCAGCGTCACCTGAAGGCTACCAGTGGAGGACGAGCCGGTGGGTCCATCGTCTCCGTCTCCGCAGGCAAGGACGAGGGCCAGGGCCGGCACGATCAGGCACACTCGATCGCATCGCATCGGTAGCTCCAGGCAGGCAGGGACAGCTTGGGCTCGGCAGGGGTCAGGAGGGGAGATCTGGCCTCGAGCCCCTCTCGTTCCGTTCAGTATACTGGCTTCGGTACACGTGTGCACCAACCCGATCGGCTCCACTCTATATCAATAGTAACAAGAGCGAGTTACACGACAGTCGGTGGCTCTGCGGAGCGACCGTTTTTCGTTTGAGTGACCTAAAAGTAACCGAATGGTCGGGCAGCAGACCATCGCTGTGTGAGGGGAAGGCAGCGAACGACCCGCATCGTCCCGGTCAGAATTCGACGTTGATCCCGAGCGTGGGCAGCACGCCGATCGATTCGTTGAACTCGGGCTCGTTGGTGCGCGGATCCCAGCGGACGGCGCTGATGTTGTTCCGGTTGTAGACGTTCTGGACGTCCACGTAC
>JBDHBK010000250.1:0-6211 GCA_039592635.1 Gemmatimonadota bacterium | reverse complement strand
GGTGGGCCCCGTTGCCGGGCCTCGTCACCGGCGTAATCCTCAGCCCGGACGGCGGCCCGGTGTACCTTTCTGGAATCGGTAACGCCCTGGTGAAGCTACCCCGGTGACGGTGGCCTCAGTGCACTTCCGTTCTGTGACGGCAGTCACGCAACCCTCGACTGAACGGCGCCAGCAGCCGCTTCGCGCTTTGAGTTTCCGCGTCGCAGTCCGATCGGTCTTCATGGTAGCCCTTTGTGCCTGCGCACCGACCGGTGGTGGCTCGGCCGATGACCCTGAAACTTCCCTGTTCGTTGAGGACGCCCTGATCTCCGGGAAGGTCCTTCAGAACAGCACGGCGTGCGAGGTCGACGCGGCGTGCTATCTTCGAATCGAGTTTGCAGACACCTCCATTATCGCGCTGTACGGCACGGGGGAACGGCCTGCTCCCGCGTGCGAGATCTCGCGGGATGTGTCCGACATCGCTTTCCAGATTTCACCTGACGAGATCATCGCTGTTGTCATCTCGAAGTGCGGTTCGGACGGGTACTACTTGAGACAACTCGACCGTAGTGCGGACTAGGTTCCCGTGAACGTTGCCAGGATGATGATCCGGCGCGGGCCATCTCAACTGACGCGGGCAGAATCGTGGTATTTACTGTAGCCAAATGGGCGCGCAGTTCAGGCGCCGACCTCTGGAACGCAGGATTCAGCGACAACCGGCCGCGAGGGAAGCCATGCGCAGACTCAGGCTCACCGAATGGGCGAAAGTAGGCGTGTCGGTCAGAAGTCCCGGCTCTGCTCATCCAGCAGCCGCGGAATCCGCTCGGCGATCTCCTCCATCTGAATGGCCCGCCGGTCGGCCCAGGACGGCAGGGCGATCCGGGTCGAGCCGATCCACCACCACGTCGGCCTCAACACGTGGGAATCCAAGGGCGGGGCGGCTCCTCCTCGCGGTACGACTGGCCTCTTTCACGCCGCATTCCGCTACCCGAATCGGTTGGCGTTGGCGAAGGCGTATTGGAGGCTGCTCACGCTTGGCGTTCCCTTAGAAGGTGCCGCGGACCACGGTGTGAGTGAGGCACTGTATCTGCGGGATCCCGACGGCAACGGACTTGAGTTGTACTGGGACCGACCCGAAGCCGAACGGCCCCGAGCACCAGACGGTTCGCTGGCGATGTTTACCCAAGCCCTCGACCTGGAAGCGTTGGCCGACCTGACACGCGCCTGAGGCAGACGCAGTGAGGATGCCTGATTCCAGCCTTGGGACCTGGCAAACGGGAGACAATCATGTCAAAACTCACCATTGTCGCACACATTACAGCCAAATGGGATAAGATCGAAGTCGTGAGATCAGAGCTCGCAAAGCTCGTCGATGTCACACGATCTGAAGAGGGCTGCCTGCAGTACGATTTGCATCAAGACAATGAAGACCCTGCTCATTTCATGTTCTTCGAGAACTGGGAATCTCGTGAACTCTGGCAGGCGCACATGAACAACCAGCACTTGAAGGACTATATGGCAGCGACCGATGGAGCGGTTGCAGCCTTCACCCTCCATGAAATGACGCACCTGGCCTGAGCCCATGAGCAGTCCTCAGTAAGATGGCGGTACGGCACCTGGCACACGAACACTGGGACGTACTTCAGGTAGTATCGGAGAAGTCAGCAAACGAGAACACGATGTTCTGACGCCGGACCCCGGGCCGTCTGACCGAAGCTGAGGGCCGCGATCTGCTGATCAGGATCATCGCTCGAAGAGTTCTGATAGAACCCGAGTGCCGCCGTCTCAAGAGCAAAAGGGGGGCTGGATGCCTCGGTACATAGCCTTTCTCCGAGGCATCAATGTCGGTGGGCATCGGGTCAAGATGGATCGGCTCAGGGCGATCTTCACCGAACTCGGTTTGAAGGACGTGTCCACCTTCATCGCCAGCGGCAACGTCGTATTCTCGACGGACTCTGACGATGCCGACGGGTTGCGAGAGATGATTGAGGGCCACCTGGCGAGCCAACTGGGCTATGAGGTCCCGACCTTCGTTCGTTCGCCCGCCGGGCTTGCGGCGATCGCATCGTTCATGCCGCCCGAAACTGTGACGCGGAAGCCCTCCGTCTCATCGCACTATGTGATCTTCCTGGACACTCGTGCGCCCGACGACCACTTCTACTTTTCCGAGACCGAAGTCCACTGGCTCATCCAGGGCAAACTCACGGAATCACCGCTCTTTGGGCGGCCTGGGCTTGACCAGGCCACGAGGGGGGTCCGCACGACGATGCGAAACATCAACACGCTTCGACGCATCGCCGCGAAGACAGTTCCACCGGAAGCGGACAAACGAACCGGGCCCGCGAGCTGAGCCCGCCATCGCGCAAAGGGAGTCCCGAATGTCATTGCCGCTCCAGATCGCTCTAGCCCTCGCCGCGTTCCTCTGCTCGCTGGTCGCGGGGTTTCTGTTCGCGTTCGCGGTGGTAGTCATGCGCGGCATCAGGAACCTCGGCGACCGGGAATTCCTCCGAGCCTTCCAGGAGATCGATGGCGTTATCCAGCGGGGCCATCCCCTGTTTGGCCTGGTTTGGCTTGGCTCGGTGTTCGTACTGCTCATCGGTCTTGCCCTGGGGATAGGACAACTCGTCGGTCTGGAGAGAATGCTTCTTGTCCTCGCCGGCGGGGTCTACCTGCTCGGGGTCCAGCTACCGACATTCATCATCAACATTCCGCTGAACAACGAGCTCCAGGCACTGGATATCGACGGAGCGGACGATTACGCCTGCCGTTCGGCACGGGCGCGCTTCGAACCGCGCTGGAATCGATGGAACTCGATCAGGACTGCTCTCGCGGTCCTTGCGTCGGCAATGTTGGTGGTACTCCTGGTCCGGATCTGAGGACGCCACGCGCCCTTATTGCCTGGGGTGAGCTCGAGGATATGACTCTGCAGCTTCCGTTTTCAACCCACTGGGAACTGAACGGCACTCGGGATCCGCCGTGTTTCTCCGCAGTCTCCCGGAGGGGTTTTCCTCAGCTACCACGATGTTCGTTGAGGCTACATCGATGGCCCGGGATGTCGAGGACCTGCTGACCGCCGCCGTTGAGCCGGGGCCGTATCTGCCCGCGCGGCAGACGATCTGGCCACGCTCACTGCGACTCCGCGTCCGGTTTGACGGGTCGCTGCTCCTGGAGCTATCCCGAATGGCGGAGAATCACGCGGAGCCCGAGATGTTCGATCACCTGCTGCTCTACGCAGACAGCCTGCCGTTGCTCGAGTATCCCGACGCCTTCTTGCGCGGTTCTGTGATCTACGTCGCTCCAACAGTGGTGGAGGAGCGGCTTCGGATCTGGGCACACGAAAACCAACTCACGGTCCTCTGGTGCGCGTCATAACATGCGCGGTGTCATGCAGCCGAACGACGTGACCTACTTCGACTCGCCCGCCGCGTTCCGGGAGTGGCTGAGGTCCGGCCACCGCGAGCGAACGGAACTGTGGGTGGGCTACTGGAAGAGGGCGACCCCAGCGTCCGAGCATCACGTGGGAGGAGTCGGTCGGAAGCGGATCCTCAGCCTGCGCGGCGCCCTGGTGATTGGTGCGATCAGTGGTCTGGTCGCAGGATTCGTGCTGGCCTATATGGTGTTCGCGTCTCCGCAGCAGACTGCCGGCGACGTTCTGGGCTTGTTGTTGATCGGGGTGATCCAGGGATGCGCGACGATGTTCTGGCTCGCCCGCATGGCGCAGCGACGATGAGCGAATTGCGCCACATGTGTTGGACAAAGGCCACCCGCCGCGAGGCCGGCGAGCCGCGGCACTCGGTGGCCTGGGCGGCATCCCGTAGAGCGTGGTTCAAGGTCTTCGACGACCGCATCGAGTGTGGAGACTGGACGATCGCGCCAGCCTCGGTTCTGGAAGCGGTGCTGTTCGAGACGAGGCAGTGGTTCATCCCCATGTTCGTTCTGCAGTTGTCGACCGAGGATGCTACATATCAATTCGGCTTCAACCCATGGTGCCGGGTGGCGAATCATCTTTTCTTTGACGTAGACCGTCAGCGAGTCAAGATGCGCTACTCGCCGTTCAGTCTGGCACTTCGCATAGCCGTCGGTCTGCTGTTGGCGTACTTGCTGTTGCAGCGCTTCGGGTAGTGCGATCCAGACGCAATGAAGCGGTCGGCCGCCTCCGGCACCCGCCGCTTGTCGCCTGCCGGCGAGGTATGCAGGACATGACCTACACGGAAGCCGACTTCGATCGACTCTCCTGGCACGACTGCCACATCTGGGGGATCGAACTCCGCCCCGGAGACCCGGAGGGCGGGGATTGGACCAGCGACCTGGCGCTCGACCTCGATTTCATCGTGGAATGGATCTGCGGCGTCGGTGGAGGAGGACAGTTCCGGGTGGCACCGGCGACCCTGGTCTTTCATGGAGTTACTGATCCGAGGATCGACATCGACTGGGGGCGCGCGGGTCTTCAGACGTCGTTGCACCCGGCGTCGATCGACAGGGTGGAGCGCGCGCTGATCGATGATCAGAAGGTGTACCTCGACCGCCTCTACTACAGATGGAGGATTCGCCTCAATTGGCCGGATTCGAGCGAGATCGTCTTCGGTGCAGTGGGCTTCACACAGACCCTGCGCGCCGAACCGATCTTGACCGAGAGGCAATGTCTGTCGCTCAAAGACAGAACGAGAATGGAAACGTGAGTGTGAAAAGCGTAATCCGATCGGTGCCTCCCCCCGCGAATAGACAGGGCTTCGCGTCGAGCGTCCTCTACGGCGAGCATCGCGCTCCTCTCTTCTGCCTCCTCGGTGTGCTCTTCCTCACCAGCTGCTCCGGAGGTATCGGACGGAATGGGGAGGCGGAGGATCCAGGCGAGGAGGCTTGGACCGATCTCTTCGACGGAGAGACGCTGGCCGGTTGGACCGCGAAGCTCCAGGGCCACCCGGTCGGAGACAATTACGCGAATACCTTCCGGGCCGAGGACGGCCTCATCAAGGTCCGATACGACGGCTACGACGAGTTTGGAGATCGCTTCGACGAGGGCTTCATCGCGCTGCAGGCGGAGGGGCAGGAGATCGACTTCCGCGCCGTGAGGCTTCTGAACTTGAAGGGATGCATGGACCCGGAAGCCCTCAGCTACAAGCGGTACTTCGTGGCTTCAGACTCTGCGACGTGCCGCTACTGACATGATCCGAACTACCGCTCTCTGAATCCTGAGAATCGTCCTCCTCGTTCCGTAGAGTGTCTCCGACCCCGAGTCCGTGCACTTCCTAACACGTGGCCTTTCTGCGATTGTCAAACGGCATGACGCGGCACGGCTCGGGTGGCCGCGCACAAGGAACGTGAAGAGTGGGGACGAAGGAGAACCGGATGTCCGACATGAAAGGCAGCGTTGCACTGATTACCGGAGCGAGCAGCGGGATTGGCAGGGCCACCGCCGAGGCCTTCGCGGCCAAGGGCGCGCGCGTTGTACTCGCTGCGCGGCGGCAGGCGGAGCTCGATTCGCTCGTGGCCGAGATCGAAGGTCGAGGAGGGAAGGCGACCGCGATCCAGACAGATGTATCCAATGCGAAGGACGTGGAGGCGATGGTCGCTCACGCGATCGGAGAGTTCGGTCGTCTGGACTACGCCGTGAACAACGCGGGCATCGAGGGGCCTCTGGCTGCGATTACGGACCTGACCGAAGATCAGTGGGACAGCGTGCTGGACATCAACCTGAAGGGCACGTTTCTCTGCATGAAGTATGAGACCAGGGCCATGCTCGATGGCGGAACCGGCAAGGCGATCGTCAACATCGGCTCCGTGAATTCCTTCCTCGGCTTCCAGACCGGCTCGGCCTATGTCACGTCGAAGCACGGCCTGGTCGGGCTGACGACGAGCGTCTCGGCAGAGCTGGCGCCTCAGGGAATCAGAGTAAACCTCGTGTGTCCGGGCTTCGTCGATACGCCCATGCATCATCGGATTCGAGGGATTCTCGGCGACGCGATCTACGATGAGGCCTTGCTCCCCACTGTTCACGTTCGGCGCGCCGGCCGCCCGGAGGAGATCGCTCAGTCCATCGTCTTCCTGTGCTCGGACGAGGCTAGCTACATCACCGGAACGACGCTAACGCCGGATGGCGGGTTCACACTGACGATATGAGGTCCACCGCTGTCCTACCCCTGAAGGGGCTGAAATGAGTGATTCTGGCTGGGTCGCGGTCGCGGAGTATGCAGCCGCATACGAAGCAGAGCTGGCAGCAGGCAGGCTCGAGTCC
>JBDHBK010000249.1:0-4104 GCA_039592635.1 Gemmatimonadota bacterium | reverse complement strand
ATATCCTTGGTCGATCCCTGGCCCGTCACCACCCGCTTGAGGAACGAAAAGAGCTCGAGGGTCCAGGCACCCGTGCGGTGCCACCCCGCCGCCACGGACTCGGTCACGGTCAGGTCCCGCACCGCGCGATCCACCCATACTTCGATTCCCAGTATCCCCAGGTCCACCGAATCCCGAACGAGTGTGTTGTAGACCACGACCTTTCCCGGGGTCGCGTCGAGCTCGACCGACTCGTCCCCGCGCTCTACGGTGACCTTCATCGGGGTTTCGGGACGCATCCCAACGTATTGCTGAACCTCGTCCCAGTTCCGAATTCGGCGACCGTCCAGCTCGACGATGAGGTCGCCCCTTTGAAAGCCCGCGGCCTCGGCCGGACTGTCGGCCTCCAGGCGGCCGACGATCGGATCGGTGACTCCCTCGGACCTCGCCACGAAGGTGAAGGCCACGAAAGCGAAGAGGAAGTTCATCGTGACCCCGGCGATGATCACCAGGAATCGAGCCCACAGGGGCTTCGCATCGAAATCGCGCGGCGACGGCGGGCGGGCGGGCTCGGTCTTCCCCTCCAGCGGAGCGACCGCGTCCTCACCCACCATTCCCTCCATCTTCACGTAGCCGCCCAGCGGGATTGCAGCGAGGACGTATTCGGTCTCTCCCCGTTTGAATCCGACGATCTTCGGCCCGAACCCGATCGAAAATCGGGACACTTCTATGTCCACCGCCTTGGCTGCCCAGAAATGACCCAATTCGTGGATCAGGATCAGGACGCCCAGCACGACGACAGTCGAAAGAATGGTGATCAGCATTCGCAAGGGCCGTCAGATACAGGTGAATAGTGTGCGCTCACGGAGTGCTATCACCCCTCGTCGCCGGCGGTGTTCCGACACTCTCGCGCGACCGGGAACGGGCCTCCGAGTCAACTGCGACCAGGTGCTCCAGGCTCTCCACAGGCGCAGTGGGCATCGAGGACAGCACGGATTCCACGAGCGCAGGAATGTCCTGGAAGGCCAGTCGACTGTCCAGGAATGCCCTCACGGCTACCTCGTTGGCGGCGTTGTAGACGGCCGGAGCCGTGCCACCTGTGCGACCCGCCTCCACTCCCAGTTCGAACATCGGAAAGTCCTCGCGACGCAGGCGTTCGAACTCCAGGGGGCCGGCTTCCACCGGGTCGAACGAGCGGAATTCGTTCTGCAGGTGCTCGGGGGCCGAGAGGGCGTACTGAATCGGAACTTCCATCGTCGGGTGCCCGAGCTGAGAAACCGTCGAACCGTCAATGAACTCCACCATGGAGTGGACGATCGAGGCCGGGTGCACGACGACATCGATCCTGTCGAAGTCGAGCCCGAATAGCAGGTGGGCCTCGATCACCTCCAGCGCCTTGTTCGCCAGCGTCGCCGAATCGACCGTGATCTTATCCCCCATGCTCCAGGTGGGATGCGCCAGGGCGTCCTCGGGCCGAATGGATGAGAATCGAGAGGCCGGCCACTCCCGGAACGGCCCCCCCGAAGCTGTCAGGATCACCCGGTGCACTTCAGATGCGGGCCGCCCACCCAGGCATTGAAGGATTGCGCTGTGTTCGCTGTCCACCGGGATGAGGTCGCCCCCACCGCTGGCCGCCGCGTCAAGAACGAGGTCTCCGCCGACGACAAGCGATTCTTTGTTCGCCAACGCCAGTTGCTTCCCCGCCCCCAGGGCGGCAAGTGTCGATTCCAGGCCGGCGAACCCAACCAGGGCGTTCATCACGATGGATATCGTCGGGTCCGCAGCAGCCAGCCTCGTGGCCTCGGCGCCGTAGCGCCAATCACCCTGCCACTCGTGGCCGCCTGTCGAGCCCGAAGCCTCAGACAGGACCACGTAGTCCGGATTCCACTGCATGGCCAATCGATCCAGGGCTTCAGCTCGGCGACCGGCCGTGAGGGCTGCCACCCCGAACCGCCCCGGGTGACGGCTGATGACGTTCAGGGTCGACCCGCCGATACTCCCGGTAGCTCCGAGAACGGCTACGCGCCGGACGTCGCTCACAGGAACGTCAGCAGAAAGACGCAAGCCGCCGGGATGGACCACAACAGAGAGTCCATTCGGTCGAGCAATCCCCCATGACCGGGCAGGAGTCCCGACGAGTCCTTCACACCGCACTCTCGCTTGAGCGCCGATTCCGCGAGGTCACCGAGCGTGGCCGCGGCGGCGACCACCAGGCCGAGGCCCACCAGTCCCGGAGCGCCAAGTGAGTCGCCGAGCCGCGGGAGCACCACGAAACCGTACAGGACGGCGCCGATCGGGCCGGCGAGGAGGGCCGCGACCGCTCCTTCCACCGTTTTGTTCGGGCTGATGACCGGCGAGAGCTTTCGCTTTCCGAGAGCGCGCCCCCCGAAATAGGCTGCCGTGTCCGCGAGCCACGTGAGGGCGACCGGGAGGAAGAAGAACAGCGTCCCATCGAGGGCGTCTTCGGTGAACCCCTCGCGCAAGGGCACGCCGAAGCTGATCAGCCCCCCGACGTAGACGGAAGCTGCCAGAGTGAGAGCCACCGCCTGGAAGGGTCGGTCCACCGGCGCGATGCGCAGCGTCGCGGTGCCCACCATTAGCACCAGGGCCACCAGGGTGATGCTCCACTCATCGCCGGCATCCAGGTAAAGGGCCGCCAGGGGGTAGGACGCGGCGAGAACCATGCCCAACGGATAGAGAAAACGGTCTCCCCGGGCAGCCAGCATGCGCCCTGTTTCCCACACCGCGACCGCGGACAGAACCGCGAGCCCCAGCGCGAACAGGGGACCGCCGACGTACGTCACCACAACGGTAACGGGAATACCTATCGCCGCAACGGTCAGACGCTGTCCGAGATCAGACGCCATGTTCACTCACCGGGTAACGCGGCCGAAGCGTCTCTCGCGCCGCTGGTACTCGAGCACTGCCTCGTAGAGGTCGCGCTCTCCGAAATCGGGCCACAGAACGGGGGTGACGTGAATCTCCGAGTAAGCGATCTGCCAAAGCAGGAAGTTCGACACCCTCATCTCGCCCGACGTGCGGATGAGGAGATCCGGGTCGGGCGACCCCACGGTGTACAGGGCCGCAGCGAAGGTTGCCTCGTCTATGTCGTCTGGCGTCAGATCTCCGGCGACACATCGATCCGCGAGGGTCCGGGTCGCGGCGAGAATCTCGTCACGCGACCCGTAGCTGATAGCGAGATTCAGCACCAGCGTGTCTTGCCGCTCCGTGGTGCCCTCGATGGACTCGACGGATCGAATGGCTGCCGCGGAAAGTCGATCCCTGTCGCCAATCACCCGGACGCGGACGCCCTTCTCTGCAAGCTCCTCCCTGTCACGTTCCACGTACTCGGAGAGGAGCCGCATCAGCGCCGCAATCTCCTCCCGTGGACGAGACCAGTTCTCCTTGGAGAACGCGTACAGGGTAAGGTGTTGCACCCCCATCTCGAGGGCACCTGTCACGGCCCTTCTGACCGCCTTCATTCCCTCCCGATGGCCCATGAAGCGCGGCTGCCCCCGGTCGCGGGCCCAGCGGCCATTGCCATCCATGATGATCGCGACGTGCCGTGGCACGTCCCCGCCCGCCTGAACCTGCTCGAGGAGTCTCTCCAGGCCGTCCCCGGTCTCAGTCAACATCGACTCCCGGGGACGAGGCGACTGCGGCCGCAGCGGCGTCACGATTTCGTGCAGCCAGCCCGCGAAGGCCTTTCACCCCCCCAAGGAAGCTGTAGGCTTCGTAGCCCGCTCTCTGCATGAGTTCGGCCACTCGAGCGCTCTTCAGCCCGAACTCACAGTACAGCACGTAGGTCGAGTCCCGGCTCAACGTCTCGAAATCCGACACCAGATCGAGGTACTCTCTGTGCAGGGCGCCCCTCCAGTGCCAGTCGCGGAATGACTCCGGGGCACGAGTGTCGAGCACCACCGCTCCCTCGGGGATCTCGTTCAGAAAGACGCTCTCGCCAGCCACTCGCGCCATGTCCATCCCGCGCAGATCAAACAGCTTCGCGGACGCCAGGCTCTCCCCCAGCACGGAGTCGTCGAGCCCCCTTTCCTCATGCAGGACGGCCTGCGCCGAAGCCGCCGTGGCCGGCCGACCGGTACTGATCGCACAGTACTCACGCACCTT
>JBDHBK010000248.1:0-4125 GCA_039592635.1 Gemmatimonadota bacterium | reverse complement strand
GTGATGCAGGAGATGGGGGGGCTGCACCGGTTCATGCACTGGGACGGGCCCATTCTGACGGATTCGGGCGGATTCCAGGTGTTCTCCCTCGCCCGGATCAACCGGGTGGAAGACGAGGGCGTGACGTTCCAGAGCCATATCGACGGATCCCGCCACCTGCTGACTCCGGAACGCGTCGTGGAGATCCAGTCGATTCTCGGCTCAGACATCATGATGGCGCTGGACGAGTGTCCGCCGGGACAGGCGGATCGTCCGACGGCGCGAGAGGCCCTGGACCGGACCATCCTGTGGCTCGAACGTTGCCGGATCCGGCATGCCGACCTGTCGGCAGAGGGTGCCACGCCGGGCCTCCTGTTTCCCATCATCCAGGGTGCCTCGTTCGGGGATCTGCGGTTGGAATCTCTGCAGCGGACTCTCGAGTCGGGCGAGTGGCCGGGGGTCGGGATCGGAGGCCTGTCGGTCGGGGAGCCGAAGGACGTAACGCTGGCGATGCTGGAGGTCCTCGAGCCGGCCATTCCGGCCTCGCTACCCCGCTACCTGATGGGAGTCGGGTATCCGGAGGACCTGATCGAGGCTGTCCGGCGCGGGATAGACATGTTCGATTGCGTGGCCCCGACCCGGAACGGTCGCAACGGAACGGCGTTCACCCGGGACGGACGATTGAACGCGAAGCGGGCGAACCTGGCTCGCGACGGGCGCCCGTTGGACCCGGACTGCCAGTGCGAATGTTGCCGCAACTACACGCGGGCCTATCTGCGTCACCTGTTCGTGGCGGATGAGCTCCTCGGACTGAGGCTCCTGTCACTGCACAACCTGGCGTTTCTGATCGACCTGGCTGCCGAAGCGCGGGCGGCCATCCTGGCCTCCGAGTTCGACTCGTGGGCAGATGCCTGGTTGGAGCGATACCGATCCTGATCCGTTAAGTTATGCGGCTGAGTAAGACAACTGAACCACCCAAGGCCACGCCCGCTCGCCGCGGGAAGGGGCCACCAGGAGACGAACCGTGCTGATCCTTTCACTTCTGCAGACGCCGGCGGCCGGGCCGAATCCGTTCGGCACAGTGTTCATGTTTGGCGCCATCTTCCTGATCTTCTACTTTCTGCTCATTCGGCCACAACGGAAGCAGCAGAAGTCTCACGACGAGATGGTGCAGTCCCTGAGCCGCGGCGACGAAATCGTCACCATAGGCGGTATCATAGGAAAGATCATCCACCTCACCGACGATCGCATGACGATCAAGACGGCCGATGACACCCGGCTCGAGGTGGAGCGGTCCAAGGTGGGGCGCAAGGCGAGCGGCCCGCAGGCCGAAGGCTGACAGCCGGCGGTGGCGAAGGCACGATCGACGTGAGTCTGCGCGAGGTGCGGTATCTGGGCGATCCCGTGTTGCGGGAGATGTGCCGGGAGGTGGAGACGATCGACGACGACGTCCGCGCCCTGGTGGACGACCTCCTCGAGACCATGTACGCGGAAGACGGCATCGGGCTGGCAGCACCCCAGATCGGGGTTCCACTACGGGTGTTCGTCTACGACGTTCGGGACGACGAGTTGGACCCCGGGGTGCTGGTGAACCCCCGCATCGTAGAGGCGACGGGGAAGCAGAAGGAAGTCGAGGGCTGCCTCAGCATTCCGGGGCTCGACGAAGTCGTGGAGCGAAGCGCGCACGTGGTGGTGGAGGGCCTGAATCGGGAAGGAGAGCTCGTGCGCATCGAGGCGACGGGGCTCCTGAGCCGCTGTCTCCAGCACGAGAACGACCACCTGGACGGCGTCCTGTTCATCGATCGCGTGAGTCCCCTCAAGCGTCGCATGCTGCTCAAGAAGTGGTCGAAGACGGACGAAGCCGGGCGTCAGGTCTCATCCTGAAGCGCGACCGCGGAATCGACGGAGACGGCACATGAAAATCCTCTTCTGGGGTACGCCGGACTTCGGTGTACCGTCTCTCCGCGCCCTCCAGGAAGAGGGACACGCGGTGGTGGCAGTGGTCACCCAGCCGGACCGGCCGGCCGGGCGAGGACGCGCCGTGCGCAGCGGGGCCATCAAGAGCGTGGCGGAACAGGAGGGCATCCCCGTTCTCCAGCCGGAAAAGCCCCGGGGAGAGGAATTCCTGGCCCAGCTGCGCGATCTGGAGCCCGAGATCTCAGTCGTGGCGGCTTACGGCGAGATCCTCACGGAGGAGGTGCTGGCCCTTCCTCCACGGGGTTCGGTGAACGTGCACGGTTCGCTGCTGCCGGAGCTTCGCGGCGCGGCGCCGGTCAACTGGGCGATCATCCGCGGGCACGAGCACTCGGGCGTGACGATCATGCGAATGGTCCGCGAACTGGATGCCGGCCCGGTGCTGTACAGGGTGGCCGTCGAGCTGCCGCCAGACCTGACCGCAGGCGAGTTGTACGAAATGCTGGCGGAGATCGGTGCGACGGCCCTGGTCGAGGCGCTGGCGCAAATGGAAGCGGGAGTTCTGCGCGAGGAACCACAGGTCCACGAGCACGCCACGTATGCTCCGAAGATGAGCAGGGAGGGCGCCCGACTGGACTGGCGGCTTCCGGCGGGCGAGCTCGATCGGTGGATCCGCGGCTGCGATCCGTGGCCCGGAGCCTGGACCACCCTCGAGGAGCAGGCGGTGCAGGTGTTTGGCCCGGAAGCGGATTCCTCCGCCGGCGCGGGGCCTCCGGGCAGCGTGCTCGCCGCGGATGCCAGGCACGGCCTGGTGGTGGCCACGGGATCAGGCGCGATTCGCCTGCACGAGGTGAAGCCGGCGGGCCGTCCTCGCATGACCGCGGAGTCCTGGATCAATGGTCGGGGCGTGGCGGAGGGTCAGTCGTTCGAGTGAACGTACCGATCCTCCATGTGATCGCGACGGACGAAGTGGCGGAAGCTCCGACGTTCCTGGAGGATGCGGAAAGCCTGGTTGCCGCTGGCCGCGACCGGATCGCGCTTCATCTCAGACTGCGTCGCACGGATGGTCGGGATCTCCATCAACTGGCCGTGAGACTCGGAGATGCTGCGGCCGACTCGGGCGCCTGGTGCGTGATCAACGACCGGGTCGATGTGGCGCTCACCTCGGGGGCGCAGGCGGTCCAGTTGGGCAGGAGCTCTCTCCCGGTGGATGCGGTTCACCGGCTCCGGGACGGGCGATTCGCGATCGGGGCATCCGTGCACTCGGCCGGTGAGGCCCGGCGGAAGGCAGCCGCGGGTGCCGACTTTCTGGTGGCTGGATCGGTATTCTCTACCGCCACACACCCGGATAGGGCTCCGGCCGGACCCGCGCTGGTGACCTCCTGCCTCGAAGCGGGGGTACCGGTCGTTGGAATCGGGGGTATCCATGCGGGCAACGCGCGACAGGTTCTGAAGGCCGGGGCCAGCGGGATCGCCGTGATTCGCGCCGTCTGGCAGGCGGCGAATCCGGTTGGAGAGGCCCTCAAGCTGATCGAGCTGTGCGCTCAACAGGAGAGCGAGGGCGTATGCTTCTCGTAGAAGTCAACGGCAAGGACCGGGAGGTGAGTTCCGGCCGGACCGTGGCCGGGCTCCTCGAGGACCTGGACCTGGACGGTCGGCTGGTGGTCGTGGAGCTGAACAGGCAGATCATACGGCGAACCGAGATCGCGGACGTGGAACTGCGGGACGGAGATCGAATCGAGATCGTCCACTTCGTGGGCGGCGGTTGAGTCACATAAAGGAGTATCGAGTCGACACATGAGTACGGTCATGAAGAACGGGTTGGCGGCGGATCCGAACCCCCTGGCGATCGGTGGAAGGACATTCGAGTCGCGGCTGATCGTCGGCACCGGCAAATACAGGGACGCCGAGCAGACGGTAGCGGCCCTGAGGGCTTCAGGCGCGGAGATGGTCACCGTAGCGGTGCGGCGCGTCGATCTCGACGCCTCGAAGGAAGAGAGCTTGCTGCACCACCTGGACCCGAAGGAGTTCTTCCTCCTGCCCAACACCGCCGGGTGCTACACGGAGGAGGACGCGGTGCGGTATGCCAGACTGGGGCGGGAGGCGGGGCTCAGTGAGTGGGTGAAGCTCGAGGTGATCGGCGACCAGGAGACGTTGCTTCCGGACACGGAAGCGCTGCTGGCAGCGACCCGGACGCTGGTGGCGGAAGGCTTCACGGTGCTGCCATACACG
>JBDHBK010000247.1:0-5639 GCA_039592635.1 Gemmatimonadota bacterium | reverse complement strand
CACGACCACCGCAAATTCCTCATGCAGGTTGGCCAGCGAGACCGAGTGGACGAGTTCCGCAGGGTGGAGGACTCCGTCGGGTCCCGCGCGATCGAACGTGGCCGTGGCGTCCTCCACGACGAAAGTCTTGAACCCGAGGTTTCCCGCCATCCGAGCCGTCGTCGACACGCAGTGATTGGTGGTCAGGCCCACCATGACAAGCGAGTCGATCCCTCCCGAGCGCAGCCGGTCCTCCAGCCCGGTGCCGATGAAGGCGCTGTTGACGCTCTTCTGAAACAGGGGCTCGCCTTCCCTCGGTTCCGCCTCCGGCTTGATCTCGACCCCGGGCTGTCCGGGCCCGAGCGCCGAACCGGCCTCGACCGACACGTGCTGCGCGTGGATCACTGGCCAGCCCGCTGCCCTCCAGGCCTCGAGAAGGCCAGCGATGACACTCTCCGCCTCGGGGTTGTTGCGATGTCCCCAGCCTGGGGAGTCAAAACCTTTCTGCACGTCGATCACCAGCAGAGCTGCGCCGTGCGGCACCATGTTCACTCTTCCTCGAGGGTCGTTGAGAGGTTCTCATCGAGCTGCCCGTACAGCAAACGGACCACACCGTTCTCCCAGGCCGTGACGTCCCTGAGTTCCAGCCCGCCTGCCGGGAATGGGGCGGGAAATAGGGGGACACCAGCCCCCAGCCAGACCGGCATCACGAACACCTCGTATTCGTCGATCGTTCCGAGGCGCTCGAACTCTCGAATCGTTTGTCCGCCACCGATCAGCCAGCAATCCCCTTCGAGTTTCCGCTCCGCGAGGTGCGCGAACAGCTCCCCGGGCGTCCCGCTCCACCCGAAGGCCCGCTCGGGCAGGCCGTCGATCGGAGCCCGACTCAGGACGTAGACATCGTGGTCGGGATAAGGCCACTCGCCGAAATCCAACACCTGCTCGTACGTGACCCTGCCCATGACGGCGCACGAGATCTCGCTGATGAAGGACTCGTAGCCGTAGTCGGCGTCAAAGAACGGCTCCAGCCAGTCGACCGCTCCGTCGGGGGTGGCGATGTAGCCGTCGAGGCTCATCGCGATGTAGACCCGGACGCGCACGAATCAGTGGAATTGGGGGTGACCGCCCTCGGGCGCGATCACCTCACCGTAGTTGGCCTCGTACTTCTGCATATTGTCGACGAGGGCCGAGAGGACACGCTTCATGTGCCCCGGGCTAACCATCACCCGGGAAACCAGCTGCGTGCCGTTCGGAGCGCTGAGAAGGAAGTCCAGGATGAACTCCTCCCTCGTATGCGTGACCAGCATGTTGTTGCTGTACCGGCCTCGCGCTACCTCGTCGTTGGCGTTGATCTGCACCTGTGGCGCAGTGGGACGGGTCGGGTTGTCTGCCATCGGGAACCGGCTCCGCGGAGTTCGTTCGTGAAAATGGGGGCGAGGTCGGAACCTAACACCGGCTCCGCCGGGAGTCAGCCACTCCGCGGGCAGTCCCTGAGGTCCTCCGCGGGCAGTCCCTGAGGTCCACGCTGCCGCTCCCACCTCCCCGCCAGACCAGGTAGGCCGCCATGGCCATGACGGCGAGCGGCACCACGGGTTCGTTCGGCTGAAGCGGAAACATGGATGGATCGTCCACCACCACGTGTACGTATGCGGCGACGACCATGATGCCGATGATGACGAACGCGACGACCCGCGTGAAAGCCCCTACCAGAAGAGCCAGACCCGCCGCGATCTCCACGATGGGCACGAGCCACTTCATGAGCGAGACCATCGGGATCCCAGACGCGACGAGCTGTCCGGAAAAGGCCTCTCCCAGCATGGGGACGGCCAATTTCATCACGCCCGTCATCAAAAAAAGCGCCCCGATCGCCATTCGTATGGCCCCGGCGAAACTGTCATCGCTTGTCTGGCGCAGCCTTTGTACATCCATGAGTCGAAGTCTCTTTCGGACCGCTACTCAAGACTCGGTTATCGTACACGCCCAGTGAATGTTCCGCTTCGCGAGCCCTTCCAGCAAGTCGGCGTGACACCCCTCCGCACGGCCCAGGAACTCGGGCGGGTTGATGCCGGGCCTGCGGAACAGGCCCTGAGCCACCTGCCGGGCCACCACGGTGCACGTGTACCCGGTGGTACGGGCCATCGATGTGGTGTCAGTCGCAGGGTCGTAGAAATCCAGCAGGTCGTAGGTGTGAGTTACAGCCTTCCCGTCGAGCTGCCCGTGAACCACGATCTGCATGACCGTTAGATCTTCTTCACCGTCCCCCAGCTTCCAGTGCTCGAAGAGGAGCGCTGATGTCAGGTCCCTCGGGGTTACGGACTGCCCGCCTATGTCGAGTGGCTCCTCGCCCAGGAAGCCCGTGTCCCGGAACACCTGCATGAGCTCCGCGTGCCCCGGGTATCGGAGTGTCATCTCCCTCATGTCCGCGATGTCCATGGTGCGGATCAACGAGCGGAGGCCATCCGTGTTGAACGCCTCCAGCGTGCCAACTCCGCGAAAGTCGATGAGCTCCCGCCCGGACAGGGCGGGGCGCACGACCACCTGTCCGTTCTCCACCAGGCGCGCCGGCCGCGTGTACTCCTCGAGCACATCCGCCGGCGAAAAGCAGGCCTTGTACTCGAACGGCCAGGTGCGCTGTCTCGGCAATCCACCGACGTAGCAACGGTAGCTGTCGATACGATCCAGGCGGGTGTCCAGGTAGCCGAGCGTCACGTTGCAGAGGCCGGGCGCCACTCCACAGTCCACGACGGCGGTCACCCCCCGATCGCGCGCCAGGTCGTCCAGAAGGAATGGATCCTCCGGGAAGAAGGCTATGTCCACGACATCGCGCTCCGCCTCGATCACCGCGCGGAGCGTTTCGAATCCCATGAAGCCCGGAACGGCGTTGATCACCAGGTCCGCTTCGGCCACCACATCCCGGACGGCGTCCGACCGACCGAGGTCGGCCTCTCGAGCATGTACGCCATCCCTTCCAGCAAGCCGCGCCAGCGCCGAGCCGTCCCGATCGACGGCCGTGACCTCATGCTCTCCATCGCGGGCCAGGTCCAGGACCATCGCATGCCCCACCAGACCGGCTCCCAAGACCGTGATTCGCATCGCTTGACTCCAGGCCGCGCCACAAACGGCGGGCAGAGCGGGTTTACAGTGTATCCGCGTCCACCTTCTTCACGAACTCGATCAGACCGTCGAAATAGGTCTCCTGGTCGTCGTAAGGCGCGAGGTGGCTGGCACCGGAGAGAGCTAGCAAGAGCGACCGTTTCACTTTGACCTCCGCTAACGGGGTTCCTTCCCTGCCGCACCCGCGACCCGGGACATTCGATCAAAGACGTCTTCGAGGTCCGCCCGGGCAAGCACACGCCGTCCCTCGTCGGGCCCGCCGCCCCAGAGGACGAGGCGGATCTGCCCGTCGGCCAACTCGATGCCGGTGATCCGGCCATCGTGGAAGCAACAACATCCGGAATTGAAGAGGTTGGGGGCCGGCGGATCGTCTTCACGCGGCGGTCCGCACGGCGCCTCATCTCCGAGCCAGCCCCGGTCTGTGCAGTCCGACACGATTTCGTCCCAGAACACCTGGTCCTGCGTACGACCCCGGATCTCTTCCATGTCGATGCCGAGTCTCCGCTCCAGCTCATCGACGATCGCGACCGAAGCGAACACCGGACGATGTGTGTGCCCGGCGATCAACAGAAGATTCTCGTGCCCCTCAGCCCAGCGTCGCATGGCCCGGTGATGTCTCTCGCGGACTTTCCGGTTCTTGGAGGGGGTGTTCCGGGATACCGCGGTCAGATGCTGTATGGGCTTCCACACGAACCGTACCGTGAACCGGGCCAGGAATGCCAGACCATCGCTCATTCCGGTTCCCTGATGTCCATGCACGAGGAACACGAGTCCCAGGCTGCGATCCCCCAACCGCACGTCGAGCAGCAGCGACTCCCTGACTTCGAGCGGTGCCCCTGCATGCACGGGGCCCAGTTCGTGCCGCACGGCAGTCGGAGAAGCCCATTCCTCATCGTGGTTTCCCCAGAAACGAATCAATCGACCGTCTGCATGAAAACAAGACTCGGCGGCGTATACTTCTTCATAGGCTGCAATGACCGAATCGACCCGGTTCTTCCACAACTCCTCGACGTCGCCGAGCAACGCCAGCGTATAGCCTGCACGGTCGTAGTGCGCCAGGGCGCGGGTATATGCCGACTCGCAGCGGCGATAATCGTCTGCCCGGTCCCGCTTACCCCTGTGCATATCCGACAGCACCACGAGCCGGTCCGTGGAGACATCGATTGGTGTGGGAACCTCCCCCCGATGCCCCGGCGCACGCCGTGCCCGCCGTAGAGCTGCGGACAGCCCGGCGGCAACTCGTGCGTCATAGATACCGGGACCGGAGCGGGGCCTTCGCTTCCCCATTCGCCCCCTCGGCATAGTCAGGGTGGTGGACGCATGTCAATCTGCGACAGCCGCGAGGCCATGCCAATGGCCCTGCCCTCGGAACCAGGGTATGCCGGAGCAGTCCGGGTGTTCGCGCTCAACGTCGAGCAGTGACAGCGGCCTTTGCACGGCCCGGGGCTGCCCGACTCAGATCCATCGAGCCTGAACCCGCCACCGATTGAGGGAAGGAAGGAACGTCAGACGGATTCGTCGTCCAGCCGTACGACTCCGTCCGACTTCAGGAGCGCCGGGTCCAGCGTCGGCATTCGGATCATCAACCAGGTCGCTCCTATTGCCGGCGCGAGAAGAAGAAAGCGCATGGGGTGCGCCAGGAGGAGGACACTGGACAGGATAGCGGCCCAGGTGAACACCAGGATCGTGACCTTGCTGCTCGCGGGCAGTGCCTTGTGCTCGCGGAAGCCGCGAATGATGGGGCCGTAGATCCGGTGATTCAGCAGCCAACGGTGCAGTCTGTCCGAACTCCGTACGAAACACGCCGCCGCCAGCAGCAGGAAAGGAGTCGTGGGCAGCAACGGGACGAAGATGCCGAGGGTCCCAAGGCCGACGGACACGACCCCCACCCCGACCAGTAACCAGCGCGGCAGGTACCGGCGTCCCGCATTCGGCGGCATCAGGCTCACCACTGATCAATCATGATGGTCCGCCGCCTCCATCGACTCCGCGCCGGCCAGGCGCCCCGCGAGACTCGTCGGGTCGTGGATGAGGATGGGGAGGTGCTGGGGACAGATCCCGATGACTGCTCCCTGGTACTCGATGCGGACGATCGGCACCTGGTCTGAGGTCCGGGAACAGGCCACGCATGTCGAGCGGGTCTCGTTCATGGCTCACTTTCTGTCGAATGCCGTATCATGGATCGGGCCGTCCGTGTAGATACGTTACTGAGTGCCCTCGGGCAACGTCGATTGAACTTGCGGCCTGCCGGTTTGACGCGGACCGCTACCGGACCCACGTTGCGGCCGTCCAGCCTGCCCCTCGAGGGGAGCGACCTTCGACCCGAGGCAACGAGTGAAACTCCGTACGCGAGGAAGATGGGGCGTGCAGGCTGGCCTTCTGGCCGGGATGGCGGTGGCCGCCTTCTTCTTCGTCCTCGATCTCGTTCGCCTCGCACCCCTATCGACACCTCTGTTCTTGAGCCGATCCCTCCTGGAAGCCGGCTTCGAGGTGGATAGCGCGAGCGCGCAGGGTGAGAACCTGCTGGAGGTTCTCGCCCACCTATC